>JAXDAS010000110.1:0-15180 GCA_034679605.1 Microcaldota archaeon | reverse complement strand
GATAGAGGTGCTGGCTGCAGTTCTCGCCCTGGCGGGGATAGCGTACGAGGCGCCGAAATTCTTCAGGTCCGCCCTGCAGATAACCCGGGGCATAAGCAAGGCTTTCCTTCATGCGGAGGCGCCATACGAGGACCTTGACAGGAAGATGATGACGAGGAGCTTTGCGGTGGTTTTCCTGCTGGCCGCCCCGATTGGCCTCGCCTTCGTGTTCTCCCTGCTGATGCTCCCGCGCGTGTTCTTCTACTTCCTTTTCGTTTTCTACATACTCGCGGGCGTGTTCTTTGTGGAGACCATAATGACCGCGGGCGAGATATTCAAGAGGAAGCTGAAGGAGAAGGTGCACAAGGAGGGCCGCGGTGCAGGTGGACTTAAAACAATGCTAATCAATTTCATATTAGATTGAAATCGCGCGGGTCGTAAAATGATTGCAATTGAACGATACGTAAGGAGCGCGTGCGAAGAGTTGCTGGGTGAAGTTGAGGGGGGTCAGAATGACCGGTAAAAATGGGGGGGACGCTTCCCCCGCGTTTTTCCGAGCGAGATATTCAAGAGGAAGCTGAAGGAGAAGGTGCACAAGGAAGGGAGGGGCGCGGGTGGACTGAAAACAATGCTGATAAATTTCATATTGGACTGACGGGGGCTGCGAGGGGGAATATATTTAAGGCGTTGTGCAAATAATAGGGTGTAGATTCTTATGGCTCAGGATGCGAAAGAGGAGAAGCCTCCGGAACTGCCGGACGAGATTGCGAAGCTCTCCAAATACAAGATAGACGCGGACATGAACCCGAGGGCGCTCTTCTGGGAGATCGTGCGCGCGTACGTGGACAAGAGCGGGCTGGAGGGGCTCCTGAAAAAGAATTCCAAGAGGCGGGAGGCGCTCGTGAACATAGGCGCAAGCGTGCTCATGGAGGACGAGAGGTCCTACCATGTGAAGATCACAAAGGCGAGGCTCGCCGAGTGCGTGCTCGAGATGGTGGTCACGGGGGGATGGAAGGACGCACTGGACAGGCTCCTGGAGAACCTTTACGACAGGAGGAGGGGGCCGAACCTGAATATGATGCTCGCGCTGGGGCATGCGGCCGAGGCGCGGCCGGAGATGCTGGCTTGGATGAGGGGGATGCTCGGGGAGGGCAGGCCCTCTGAGCCGCTTCTCGCGTACATATCGAATCTGGGCGACAGGAGGCTTGCCGAGGGGCTGAAGGAGCAGCTCGTGTTCATAGCGAAGAGCGAGATAAACGAGCCCCAGCTGTACGCGCTGGAGGCGCTCTCGGGCATGGTCGGGGATGACGCACAGGTGAAGAAGGTATTCATGGACCTGATGGACGACTGGGACGTGCGCGCAAAAAAAGTGGTGCTGGAGAACCTCTCATCGGTGGAGGATGCGGACGTGGGGAGGAAGGCGGTCGCGGCATATGTATACGAGTTCGACCCCTACTCCAAGAACCTGCTGAAGGGCATAATCAGGAACAACAGGGACGCGGCGAAGGGCGAGTTCGGGAAGTACGCGGGGAAATACAACGAGAAGGTGAACAGGGAGCTGAGGGAACTGGCGGAATCGGTGTACGGGAAGAAGGCTGCGAAAGAATTAATAGGGGAGCCGAAAGAAGAGAGGAAGCCGGAGGCGCCCGCGGCGCTTCCGTAAAAGGCGGCTGGCATGGAGATAATAAGGATTCCGAAGGAGAGAGTCGGCGCACTGCTGCAGGCGAAGCCAAAGATAGAGAAGAAATACGGCGTGGAGATCGTGGCGGACGCGGAGGGCGAGGTGGAGCTCAGGGGCGAGAGCGTCTGGACCTACCTTGCGAAGGACGTCGTGCACGCAATAGGGAGGGGCTTCTCCCCGCAGGAGGCCGCGAAGCTGTTCAGGGAGAACTACTGCCTCCACATAATAGACCTGAGGGAGCACTGCTCGACCGATAATGCGATGAGGAGGGTCAAGGGCAGGATAATCGGGGAGAAGGGGAAGATCAAGGGGGACATAGAGAAGGCCACGGAATCCATAATAGAGGTATACGGACACACCGTGGGGATAATCGCGCCGGTCGATGCGATGGAATACGCGAAGGAGGCGATTGCGATGATAATGGAGGGCGCGCCGCACACAACAGTTATAAATTATCTAGGTAGAATAAGGGAAACCTTGATGTTCGACCGGTTGAAGGGGAAGTGATGGCGATGGCAGGACAGCGGGGGAGGGTCAGAATGACCGGTAAAAATGGGGAGGGGGTGTCCCCCTCCGCGTTTTTCCGAGGGAAACCTTGATGTTCGACCGGTTGAAGGGGAAGTAGCGAGGCGACGAGATGGCGGATGGGATATTCTCGAAGTTCAAGGAGTACTCTGTTGCGGAGTTTTTCAAGAAGAACAGGCAGATGCTCGGCTTCTCCGGGAAGGTGAGGAGCCTTACGACAATCGTGCATGAGTATGTGACCAATTCCCTGGACGCGTGCTCTGAGGCCGGGGTCTACCCGGAGATAGAGGTCTGGGTGGATGCGGAGGGGGAGGACAAGTACAGGGTCAGGACCAGGGACAACGGGCCGGGCATCCCAAAGACGCACATAGGCAAGGCGCTGGGGATGATGCTCGCCGGCACCAAGTTCAACAGGTACATGCAGCAGAGGGGCCAGCAGGGGATAGGGGCGACGGGCTGCACCATGTACGCGTTGATCACCACGGGGAAGCCGATAAAGGTCGTATCCTCCAACGAAGGGAAGAGGATAGAGTGCGAGGTCGGGATAGACTTCAAGAACAACAAGCCGCTAATCAACCTGATTTCGGAGGGCGCCTCGGAAGGAGGGAAGAGCGGGCTGGAGATAGAGGGGGTCTTCGGGGAAGTCAGGTATGACAAGAGCGCGTATGGGGTGTATGAATACCTGAGGAGGACGGCGCTTGCGAACCCGCACTCGACAATAATATTCAATTCCCCGGATGGGGAGAGGTTCGTTTTCCCGAAATCCGTGGAGGACATCCCCGCGAAGCCCGTCGAAGTGAAGCCGCACCCCCTGGGGATAAGCGCGCATGATTTGATAGAGAAGGCGAGGAATGCGCCATACCAGAGGATATCCTCATTCCTGCAGGAGGAGTTCACCCGCGTCACGCTGAACAAGATAAGGGAATTGCAGGAGGCGGTGCCTGAGGTGGACCTGGGCAAGAAGCCCTCGGAAATGAGCTGGGAGGACGCGGAGAGGCTGGTGGCGGGCTTCAGGAAGATAAAATGGATAGCGCCGGCGACGGACAGCGTGGTTCCGATAGGCACCAGGCAGATTACGAGCTCGCTTACTAATGTCATCAGCCCGGAGTTCATGCAGGTTACGGAAAGGAGCCCGAAGATTTACCGCGGGGGGATTCCTTTTGTGGTGGAGGTCGGGCTCGCGTACAACGGGAAGGGCGCAAACGGGGAGATACTCAGGTTCGCGAACAGGGCGCCCCTGCTTTTCGACGCGGGAGGGTGCGCGATAACGCAGACAATAAAGAGCGTGGACTGGAAGAGGTACGGGATAAGGAACCTGGACGAGGAGCCGCTGAGCATATTCGTGCATTTTGCGAGCGTGCACGTTCCGTATACGTCCGCGGGGAAGCAGTCCATCTCTGACGAGGAGGAAGTGGTGGACGAAATCAAGAACGCGGTTATGGAGGCCGCCCGCGGGCTGGAAAGGCACATCTCCGGAAAGAGAAGGGCGAAGGAGATGGTGAGCAAGAGGACCGCCATCCTTAGGTATGTGGGGCAATTGTCGCGGGACATGTCGGAACTGGGGGGGAAGAAGGCGGAGAGCGAAAAGGTGAAGGAGAGGCTGCTCAAATTGGTGGAGGGGAAGTATTCTGTTGGGAAGATAGAGGGGACGGAGGACGCGGCTGAAGCGGAAGAGGAGGTTGCAGACGGGAAAGGCGGAAAGGATGTTGACAAGGGAAAGCAGGAAACCCTGGCTGAAAAGGAGGAAGAGGAATGAGCGAGAAGAAGGCGATGGAAAAACTCGAAGGGCTCGGGAAGAGCATGCTAGGCCAGGTGAAGGGGGGGGAGTCGCCTACTTTCGAGACTCCGCTGAGGAGCAGGGGCAACGTGGAGTTCCGGGAGGGGCTCGGGTACCTGCAATTGGGAAGCAAGAAGGAGGCGAGGACGTTCCTGAACGTGAGCCAGGCGAGGACCTTCATGCAGACTGTGGCCGTGGCCAACAAGACCAAGAAATTCATCGCTGAGAATCTTCATACCAGCATTAGGGGCTTGTATTACCAGCTGAAGTTCAGCCTGGGGGAAGACGTGGACGAGAGCCTCTTCGAGGAGCAAAGCGAATCAAATGTGCTCATAGAGGATTTGGAGGTCTCCCTCGGGATAAAGAGGGAGGATTTGCACCTTACCACCGACAGGAAGGGGGTGGTGGCCGGCCCGATGGTGGTGAAGGACAATTTCGCTGGCGAGGAGACCACCATAGACTGCGCGAAGCAGGGGAGGAGCGGCTGGATGATCCCGAGCGACGTGGACAACGGCATGGAATTCGTGGAGGTGGAGGCGGATTACGTGCTGGTGGTGGAGAAGGACGCGCTCTGGCAGAGATTGAACGAGGACAGGTTCTGGAAAAAAGAGAACTGCGTGCTCGTGACCCCGAAGGGGCAGGCGAGCAGGGGGACGAGGAGGCTGCTGAGGAAATTGGCGGACAAGAAATTGCCGGTTTATGTGATGACCGACTGCGACGCCTGGGGATGGTACATATACTGGACCATAAAGACGGGGAGCATGAACCTTGCGTACCTGGGCAGGGACTTCTCCATACCGGAGTCGAGGTTCCTGGGAGTGACGATGGCGGATATTGAGAAGTATGACTTTTTGAAAAAACTCACCATAAATGCAAAAGACATAGACCTGAAGAGGGCTGAGGAGATGCTCGGCTACCCGTGGATAAACAGGCACAAGGAGTGGGTGGTGGAGCTGCAGAAGGTCCTCAAGACGAAGAAGAAGATAGAGCAGGATGCGCTGCAGGGGGAGAGGCTGACTTTCGTGGGGGAGTATGTGCGGGAGAAGATAGCGAAAAAGATGTGGTTGCCTTGATAAGCGAGAAGGACCTGGAAGTGCTGCCCTCGATGGCTTACGTGCAGAAGGCGAACGAGTTGCTGAGGGGCATAGGCGCATATGAGGAGGGGAACGTCTCCGGGCTGGAGGCGCTCAAGGAGAGGATGGCCGAGGCGGGCTTCAACAGCCCTTTCAGGGGCCTCGTGAAGAGGACCGTGGAGGAGGCGGACGAGCTCGGGGAGGCCGAGTGGGCGGACCTTAAGAAGCAGATGGGGTACTTCAGGTATATCGCCAATTTGAAGAAATACAGCCTCGCGAGGGTGAGCATCGCCCTGGACGCGCACAGGGTGGCTAAGGGGTTCCTGAGGATGGGGTATTCGGACATCGCCGAGCACCTTCCGCTGGACGGGAACCACATCAGGCTGCTCATGGACGCGGGAGACGACGGCATAATAGCGTATAGGGAGCTGATGGAGAAGGTGGAGCAGGCCAGCGAGAGGAAGGGGTGCTTCCTCGCCAAGGTGAAGTTCGGGGGGGAGACCGAGACCGTGCAGGTCGCGGACAACGAGAACCTGGAGCTGAAGGTCTCCAAGATGTTCGGGGTCGGGGCCGAGGTGGTTTCCACGAGGCCGGGCTTCAAGAGGGTGCCGATCATCTCTTCCAAGGGCGTGAGGATTTCGTTGCTGTCTTCCATAGTGCATTATGCGGCGAGGAGCGTGGGCAGGGGGCTTGATGAGGCGGCCGGGGAGGCCGGGGAGTACAATTCTGTGCTCAGGAGTTTCGGGATAAGGCCGGACGTGAGGATGGACACCGTGGAGGGGTTCGGGGAGGTGAAGGCGGCGCTCGCGAAGAGGGGCTTCCTCCTGAGGAGGGACGGGGAGTATGCGATGAAGGAAAGCCTGAGGAAGGAGATAATGGAGAGGAGGAAGAGGAGGCGGGCGGAGACGCAGAGGAGGGCGGCGCTGCTCCTTCTTTCGCCGATATTCAAGTTCTACCTGTCAAACAACGAGGAGGGGAGGAGGAAAGAGAACCTGTATCCCTCGCTTTCGGTAACCCCTGGCGAGAGCCAGCTGATGCTTTTCTCGCTACTTGAGGAGGAGGGGGTGCCCGCGCGCCCGGTCCTGAAAAGGAAGCTCGCGATGGAGGGGGGTGTCCCGCTGGGCGGGAAGGAGCTGGGGGCGGCCGTGCTCATGGACGCGGGCGGGAAGGATGCGAAATGGGTTTCGGAATATATGGGAATCGATGAGGGCAAGGCCCGTTCGGCGTTCGAAGTGTTCAAAAATTTCAAAGAGGGAAAACGTGGAGCAGAATTTGTCAGAAGGATCAAGGGCAATTGAGCTCAGGGGGAGCAGGAAGGAGATGCTGGACGCGATACTCTCCAACCCGGAGGGCGAGGACTTTTTCATAAAGACCAAGCCCAGCCTGAAGGTGTTCGCGCTGCTGCTGGATGCTACGAGGGCGAAGAGGGTGCGAATGAACAGCGGGATTGCGAAAACGGTCCCGGAGAAGGTCATCGCGAGCCTGAGGAAGAGCATCAGGGTCGACATAACGGAGGGGAAGAGGGGAAGGCCCAGGGAATTCAGCGAGAAGGAGTTCCTGAAGGCGCTGAGGGAGCACAAGGGGGAGAAGGAGAGGCTTGAGGCGCTGGGGATGTCGAGAAGGACTTATTATTACTGGAAGAAGAGGCTGAACGGGCACAGGCATTGATTGATTCTAATTAACGGGTGTAAGGAGTACGTGCGAAGAGCTGCTAAGTAAAGTAGAGGGGGGTCAGAAAGATAGAAGATGGCGGAAACCGGAGGTTTCTGCCAGTTATCGCGAAGCGATACGAAAAATGGGGGGGACGCTTCCCCCGCGTTTTCTCTGGCTGAACGGGCACAAACATTAAGGATTGGAAGCCGCCCACGCCTCGAGGTTCTCCTCCCAGAGCTCCTCGTCGCAGATTCCGCATGTTTCACGCACGCCGAGGTATTTGCCGAGCACATAGCGGATGTTCGTGACCGGAGTCTGTACGTTGCCGAAGCTTATTCCGGCCATCTGCGTGCATTGCTCGTTGGTGACGAATTCTATGAAATCGTTGCTCCTGCAGCAGAGAGCGGCCCTGCTGTCGGATTTGCAGCACACATGGCCTTCATCCCTGTCGCAGTCAACCTTTGAGAACTCGTCGAATTTGCTGGCCAGGATGTCCCTCTTCCCGTATGCGGTAGAGCCTATGAACTGCATGCGCGCCATCATTATGGTTATGAGGCCCTTTGCGTTCTCATATTCGGCCTCTCCGGAGGCTGCCCTTATCCTGGTGAGGCCTATCCTCCCTTCGTTAGCCTTCACCCAGTTCTCAGCATTGCGCATGTGGTCCGCGAGCTCGTAGGTGCCTTCGCAGGCTATGTGCGTGGGGTTGAAGGGGTTGAAATCTTCATCTCCGGCGCATACTCGTGCGATGGCTATGTCGCTAAGGCCGTCGGAGTTGAATTCTATTTCCTCCCACATGCCCTCCGGAGTGGCGAACGTGGGTATGAGGCCCATGTCGCAGATGTGCCCGCTTGGGGCGGCATATGTGTTGGAGCCCCTCCAGTCCGGGTCGGATTCGCAGCCGCTGTCAGTGTCTGTAACGGAATAAATGGGGGTGACCCTGCCGCAGGGGGCGGTGGAATGCCCTACTGAGCAGCGCTGGAAGTTGCTCTCGTGCCAGACTGTTGCACGCACATAGGCTGGGTCGAGGTCGCGGATATCGGCATATGAGTCCAAGGCAGGGTAATCCCTGCATACATATTCATCGGGGATGCTGATGCGTATGGATTTCCCCACGGAAGAGGGCCTCTTTAGGACCGCGCAGGCGTCGCACCGGTAGAATGCGGGGGCCGCCTCCGCGGGCTCTTCCGGCGGGGAATACTGGGTGTAGAAGCTGGTGCCCGCGTAGTTGTAGGCGCTGGGGCCGAAGATGCAGGTGGTGCCGGGCGAGTTGGTGAAAACGAGGGGGATTATGGCCTTGGAGGCGTAGGCGCTCTGGCACTGGGAGAACCATGAGGCCTGCGAGGGCTGGGGATTGCCGACGGAGTCAAGGAGGCCGCAGCCTTCGCAGGGGATGGGGCCCGCGCCGGAGAGCGAATAGAGGGAGACGCCGATTATGCCGGAGGATGGGAAGGCTGGGGCGTATGTGTAGAAGTCGGAATATGCGGCGGCAATCGATGGCTCGTCCCAGTAGCATGTCTTCTCTTCGTTCCAACCTTCGTCCAAAAGCACGTACGCCAGGACGGATGGCTTCTTGTACTTGTAGAGGAGCCGCTCCGAGTAGGAGACGGATTCGTAGAAGAGGGCGGCGGGGTCGCAGGAGGTTGATTTCCGGGAGTCTATGCCGAACGCGAAAAGGTCTATGTACTGGGCCGCATTCCCGGCGATCTCATGGAAGTCCTCGGAATCATCCCCGAGGCTGGGGGCGAGTGCGATGAGGCAGTTGGGGCAGGCGGCCTTCATCAGCTCGGCCTGGGTTATTACCTCGGCGGCTTTGGTCGAGGAATCGAAGCCAATCTCGGTCGTGATTATCACGGGGCCCCTGTCCCTGAAAAGGGCGGCTATCTCAGCCGCGCGGTCGGCGTTCACGGCGCCGCCCTCGCTATAGAGGATGTAGACCGGGATGGAGCCCTTCTCGAGGAAGCATGTGGCGCGGTCCGGGTCGGGGAGGGGGTACTCGCCATCCGGGCTGTCGCGCGTGTCGAGCCACTTGACGGGCATGCGCAGGGAGTTGTTGCAGAGGGGGTTGGCGGTGCCGAAATCGCCGAAGCCGCCCTGGCCCAGCATGAAGAAGTTCATGTATTCGCCGGAGGGGTTAATGTTCAGCTTCTGGAGGTACTGCTCCTGTGTGCAGGGCATGAAGGAGCAGGTTTTCCCTGCATAGGAGAAATTGTAGAAGAGGGAATAGGGCTCGGGGGCGGCAGTGGTGCCGCAGGACATGCACACGCAGTCCCCGGTCGGGCAGACCGCCTCGGACTGGGAGAAGTCTATGCTTGTGCGCTCGCCCGCGGTTGACTGCTGGTAATAGTCCCTGCCGACGCAGGCAGAGAGCGCGAGCAGCAGCGAAAACAGGAAGGCTATGTGGATTCTGTTCATGTTTGGCCTCCGGAGGGGCCCCTGAAAGGGGCCCATTGCCTCTTGGACCTGAGGTGGAGAAGGGACTTGCCGCTGCAGAGCGGGCAGACGTGGCCGCCCTTCGGCATCGGGGAATGGCAGGACTGGCAGGAGACGAACTGGGCGTTGGTGAAGACCGCCGAGGCTATTTGGCCCGCGCGGCGTATGAACCTCTCGGTGATGGTTTCGGCCTGGGCGGCCTCCGCGGGCTGGAGGGAGGTGTACCTTATCTGCGAATCTGCGGCGCCGACCGGCATCCCGTGCATGAACGTCTTGGGCGGCGCGTGCATGTCGGCATAGCGGAGCTGCTCCTTCCTCTCGGCCTTCTCGGCCCATTCCCGGAGCTTCTCCGGCCCCTTCTGGGTGGCGTAGTTGTAAGTCGCCATGGAAAGGAGGGGGAGCGGGTTGTTGTAGAAGAAAGTCATCGGGTTGAGGAATCCCCACATGCGGTTGCTCTTCGGGCCGTAGAAGCGGAGCTCGTTCTCCCTCGCCTCGGCCAGCTCGTAGGGCGAGGTCTCCCTCTGCACTATGCCGAGGTTCGCCTGTTTCTGGAGGTATTCGTCGTGGGCGAAGAAGGACTTGAAGCGGGTTCCCTGCAAAAGGTGGGTGGCGAGCCTCGGGTCGGCCTGCACCTGGTACTGGAAGTCGAGGTAGGATACGCCCGGGTTCGTGTTCACGCTCCATACGACGTTTATGTTCTTGTACATCCATGCGTGGTCCTCGTGCGTCCTTATCATGCCGTCCTGCACGGACTTTCCGCCGTATTCGCGCCCTACCATGGGCCCCGCGAGCCATTCGCGGACTGCGGACTTCTCCACATAGTAGGGGAGATAGTAGTTTGGGTCCGTATAGAATGTGGTGCCGCCCTTGAATACATCGGAGGTTGCGCCGGCGGCCCTGCCTATGAATCCGGTCTGGGTGGAGTCCGAGACCTTGAAGGAGTCGGCGATTGCCTTGAGCGGGTTGGGGATGCGCATCGCGCTTCCGACCGCGCCGATTGGGTGGAGCGGGGAGAGCAGCATGGAAGTGACCTTCTTGAATGAGCCGGATGTGAAATCGAGCGCGGAGTAGAACGGGTCGAACAGGGAGCGGAATCCCTCGAGCGTGCGGGAGGCGGTCATCTCATAGGGGTGGAGCGGGTGGTAGGTCTTGTCGTGCTTGCTGGGGTATCCGTACCAGGAGGTCATCGCGCCCCTGACCATTAGGACGAATGGGGCGCCAAGGGTCCAGTTGATTGCCATGGGCATGAGGCGTATGGAGTCCATGGTCTGCCTGAACGTTCGGCCGGTGAACTGCTCCATGACCGCGTTGGGGTTGGGATGGAGAGCCGGGCCGTGGTGGTACATGGATGCGAAGTTGAGCTGGAAGCCCACGGACGAAGAGTTGCCCCTCGGGTCCCTGGTGATGGTGTCGTCCCAGATGGCGCGGTAGCGCGACATCGCGTCCATCAGCTGGTCCATGTTCTTCCTCACCGCGGGGTTTATGTTCGGCTCAAGCCGCGGGTCTGCGATGCTGGCCGCATAGCGCGCGGAAAACTCCGCGGTCCGGGCGCGGAAATATTCTGAATTGGAGCTCATGTTGTAAAGGTCCTTCATCTGGGGCAGGAACGCGGATGCTGTGGCGTTCTCGAAGCCCTTGGAAAACGGCTGCCATATGCCCTGCAGGGCCTTCCTGAAGCCGACATACTCGAGGTCCCGGGTGGGGCGTATCGCCATGAGGCCGGTGGACTCGAGCGCGGAGAGGTCGTTCGCCTCCTTGCCCATGCGGAGGAGTATGTGGGCCGCGACGTCCTGCCTGTTGCCGGCCCTGGACCATTCCGAAAGGTCCTGGGCGAACAGCTGCATCGCCTCCTTGAGCTGGGGGCTCAGCCCCTTCTTGCGCAGGAGCCCCTCCTGCGCCTGCCTGGAGCCCTCTATGCCCGAGAGGAGCGCCTGCTGCCTCATCTGCAGGTCCGGCGGGAGCTGGATGTCCTCCCTCCTCATGCGCTCGGAAACCTTTATGGGGTCGTATTCCATCCAGCGGCCGCCCACATTCACCGAGAGCTTGCCGTTGATTATCCTCTCGCCGTCGCTCACGCGGAGCGCGACATCGCGGCCCTCGGTGTAGGGGATGTAGCTGCCCTCCCTTGTGCGGAGCCAGGCGAACTTCTGCAGGTCCTCGAGGCCTATCCCGTTCTTTATGAGGTCCGCGACCTGGCCGTCCGTCACCCAGCCGGAATCCTTCCTCTGCGCATCGGTCTTGCCGTTCATCTGCGCATATCTCTCCTTGTATGCGCCATAAGCCGAGGCGAGGAAGCGGAACTCCTGGTTTGAGGTGTAGTAGGCGTCGGGATGGGCGGAGCCGACCATGGCGCGTATGCGGTTGTAGAGCATGTCCTTCGCGATCTCCTCGCGGGACTGCCTGCGGGCGATGTGCGAGCGGCTGACGGCGCTGTCCGCCTGCTCCATGACGCATGTCCTTGCGTGCTTGGAATCGCCGAGCGTTTCGGAACCAGGGACGTAGACGCGCCAGTATCCGCGCACGTCCGCCTTCCAGTGCGACGGGTTTGGGCCGAGTTCGCGCGCCAGCTCGCCCCCGTAGAAGAGCTTGCCGAATTCCTTGGCTCCCGCAGGGTTGTAGAGGAGCTCGAAGACGCTCTTCAGGCCCTTGAGGGCGTCCTTCCCCTCGTTGGTGAGCAGGCTGCGGAGGTACGACTCGGCCTGCCCCATCATCTCCCTCTTGTCCGCGGGGAGGCCCTTCATGCCGGAGGGGAGGAGGCCCCATGTCTCGTTGACTATGCGGAGCCAGAGGAGCTTTGCGGCCTCGTCCGCCTGCGCCTTCCTCCCGGCCTCGTTCTGTTCGAGATAGCTGCGCATGTAGAGGAAGGTCCATGTGTCGTCGTGGACGGTCTGGCCGGAGACGGAGACGCGGAGGCTTTCCCTCCCCACCCACGCGTAGAAATTTTCGGAGCCTAGCGGGTTGCTCGCATGGTGGTCGCGCAGGTATTCGTGGAGCTCCTGGAGCTTGTCGCGGAACGAGCCCTTGGAATCTATGGATTTGAGCCTGGAGAGGAAGAGATCCATGCCTTTTTCGTCGAACTTCACCCCTTCGGTGCGTGCGAGCGCCTTGAGCTCGAGTATCTTCTTGTCCATTTCTATGTCCTTGGAGAGTATGTCGCGTATCTTCTTGTCGACCGCGGAGAGGGGCGCGTTGTTCCTGATGTTCATGTGCTTTAGTATCTCTATCCCCCCGAGGCGCATCATGTCCTTTTCGGAAAGGCGGAGGTTCATCCCCCTGGACTCGAGAATCCTGCGGGCAAGGTACATGGCCACGTTGGCCTCTGCCTCGGCCATCTGCCCCTTGTACAGGCTCTCCATGCGGCTGCGGATGTCCATGAGGTAGAATTCGCGGGCCTTTTTCTCCTCGGCTTTCGGCCTGATGCCGAGCGCCTTCGCGGGCAGCGCCACATATGCCTGCTTTGCGACTGCGATGGCGGTCCGCCCTCCGAAAAAGGCGGAGCCTATCCCGACCTTTATCTGGTCCCTTATCCTCTCCGGAAGGAAGTAGCGGAGGGGGGAGATCTTGCTGTCGAGCAGCTTGTCCCTGATTGTGACGACCGCCTTGGGGACGCTCCCGGTTATGAGGGCCACTTCCTTCTTGCCGAGGACCGCGGATATCCCTATGGAGACCGCCTCCAGGTCCTGGTCCTTCTGCCTGCCCTTCTGCATGGAGTTTATGAGCTCGCCCGCGGCCTTGAGGTCTGCTTCGTTGCCGGGGCCGGGCCTGAGCGCCGCGACCCTCCTGGCCTCCGCGAAAGTCTTTATCCTCCCCTCCTTGAGTGCGCGCAGGGCGAGGTAGCCCATGCCGGGGTTTTCCTTGGCTAGCGCGAGTATCGCATCCAGTTCCCTGCCGCTCACGCCGCGCTTCGCGAGCTCCTTCCTTAGGTCATCGGACTGGAGCGAGAGATGCTTGTCCGAGAGCCTCTTGATGTTGTCGAATTCGCGGCCCATGCGGACATAGCCGACGCTGTAGGTCAGGCCGCTGTATGAGACGGATTTGGGCTTGGGCAGGAGGGGGGTGGTTATGTCCAGGAGCGAGAGCGGGCTCCTGCCGCTGAAGAACATTGATGCGAGCAGCAGGCCGGATATCATTATGGCGACTATGCAGAGCGGCTGGCCCGGGTCGACCGCGCCCGCAAGCCCGGCGCCCATCGCGGCAAAGGCGTCGCCGCCCGCGTCGCAGATGGTTATGGAGTCGCTGGAGGCGCCTATCGTCTGGTTGCCTTTGTAGGATACGAAAACCTTCACGCAGGCGTTCCCGAAAACCTCCTTAGGAACGAAGCAGGAGGCGAATCCCGCGTCATCTGCGGTGGCGGGGTAGCAGCCGTCCAGGGGGACCTGCGTCGGGGTGAGCCTGCCCTCGGAATCGACCGAGAACCGGTTGTAGAAGAAGAAAACCTCGGCGCCCCCAAGTGGGTACTGCTGCGCAGTGCGCGTTGTGGGCGTGACATGGATGCTCAGGTTGCCGCGTATGGCCTCTATGTAGCCGGACTCCATCTGGGAGGGGTCCCTTTCCTGGGAATAGTCAACCGTGCTGGCTATGACGGTCGCGTTGAGGGCCACCCCGTCCGCGGTCTTCTGCGCAGAGACATACGTCGTTGAGAAGGCGCATCCGGGGCAGGGGCTCGTGAACTGGGCGGAGGAGAGGGAAATGCACAGGAATATTAGTAGCGATGGGACTAACCACTTTGCACCAACATTTCCCATAAGAAAGTTACTCAAGATTCATTTAAATACCGTTATGTTCGCGTTTCGCGTTCTGGAAAAGGAGGGGCGGGAGGGGATTGGATGCAACCATGGTTACATGGGGCGCGCATGGGGAAAAGTTATATTTGTTATGCGGGAAAGGCGGTGCGTATGGAAGACGAAATCTACCTGAACAAGCCCGAGGAACTGTTCGCGGCCATCGAGAGGGAGAAAAAAGACGGCAAAATAATGGTCGTGCAGATCGCGCCCGCGGTCCGCGTCTCAATAGGCGAGGAGTTTGGCCGTGCGCCGGGGGAGGACCTGACTTACAAAACGGTTGGGCTTTTGCAGGCGCTCGGCTTCGACCACGTGATGGACACGCCGCTGGGCGCAGACGTTAATATCTATGAGGAGACTTTGGAGGTGCTGCACGCGCTGGAGCGCGGGGACAAGGACTACTTCCCCGTGTTCAACTCCTGCTGCATAGGATGGAGGCTGTACTGCAAGAACAAGCATCCGGAGCTTTACCATCTTGTTTCGCCCATCGGCTCGCCGCACATGGTCGCGGGGAGCATTGGCAAGCACGTTCTCGCGAAAAAGCTGGATGTTCCGATAGAGAAGATATGCATGGTGAGCGTGATGCCGTGCGTCCTGAAGAAATACGAGACGCGGGAGAGGCTCCCCTCCGGGATAAAGTACGTGGATTACGTGCTGACCACCCAGGAGCTCGGAATGTGGGCTAGGAAAAGGGGGCTGGACATGGGCGGGGTGGAGGAGGGGAAGTTCACGGAACTGCTGCCGGACAGCTCCAAGGACGGAGTGATATTCGGCGCGACTGGCGGGATCACGGAGGCGCTTTTGAGCACGCTCGCGTGCGTGTGCGGGGAGAGCCCCGAGAAGGTGCGCTTCAGGAGCGACGAGCAGGTGAAGCACCTCTGCCTGCAGATAGGGAAACACCAGCTCAACGTGGTTTCCATTTATGGGGTCGCCAACCTGGACAAGGTCCTGGACGACATAAAGCACGGCGTGAAATACCATTTCGTTGAGGTGATGAACTGCCCGTACGGGTGCGTGGGCGGGCCGGGCCAGCCGCTGCCGGCAGGCGAGGGGAAATACAAGGCGCGCGCTGCCGGGCTGAGGAAGGCCGCGGACGGGAAGCCGGGGAAGTGCCCGCTGGGGGAATTGGGGGTGCACTCCATCTACGAGACCCTTGGGATAAAGCCGGGGAGCAAGGAGGCGCAGGAGCTTTTCTTCTTCCACAAAACCAACATTTGAGGCGTTAGTTATGTTTTATAAATTCTTACTTTGTAAGCTTAGCGCAAGGTGAAACAATGACAG
>JAXDAS010000109.1:0-3398 GCA_034679605.1 Microcaldota archaeon | reverse complement strand
ATTGCAAAAGATGATGAGGTTGGGGATGTGCGCGGTGGATTGCGCACCCGATAAACTACAATAGTGAATCGCTGCCGGTGCTGGATGTGGGGCTGATTAGCGCTTCGGTGCACGGGGGGATGAGCTTTGTGGAGTCCATCGAGTTCGCGCGGGAGTGCCAGGCGGTCGGGTGCTGGAATCCAACCATGTCTAATGCGGAGATTCCCACCCGCGGGAGGGATTGGAGGGGCTTGCGGCCAAGGTTTGTGGAGTGGATGGACGAGCACAATGCGGCTCTTGGGCAGGACAAGTTCTGGGTTAGGCACGATTCCAATTCCCTAAATATGGTTTTTGCGGAGCATATGCAGAGAACCTATGGGGTGGGGATGATGTTCGACGGGGACGACCACCAGACGAGGCCCCTGCGGGATTCGAAAGGGGAGTTCAATCCGGGCGGGGACATAATGAACATGGGGTATACCCGCGTTGTGTTTGAGAAGGAACAGATGGAAAAGCTGGGCAAGGAGGGGAGAAAGCCAACTTCAAAAGAGATTGTGAACTGGCTTGTGGCGAAGAACGCGCGGATGGAGGCGGTGGTGCACCTTGCGCAGGGGGCCGGGGTGCCGGCGATAGAGCCGTGGAGAAGGTATGTTCCGCCCGAACAGCAGGAGACCGCGCGGATGCTGGCTAATTTGCAGATGCAGGCTTATTCAGGGGAAATATTGGACGATGTGGCGCACTTCATCGGGAGCTGGCAGTGGGGAACGCTAGGAGACATAACCGGCTAGGGCTCGAGCACTATCTTCATCGCTTCCTTTTTGTCCAATGCATCGAAACCTTTCTCTATTTCGTCCAGCTTGAAGCGGTGGGTCACCAATTTTTCCAATTTAACCGCTCCGGAGCGGAGGAAGGAGGCGGACTTGTACCAGGTGTCGAACATCCTCCTCCCGTTTATCCCGTGGAGGGTTATGCCGCGGAAGACTATGTCGTTGGATACGTCAACCTCGAAGGGCTTGGGGAAGACTCCGAGGACGGAGACCCTTCCGCCGGCTTTGGTCACCGCAAGGCCGTCGTTCAGGGATTGGGGCGCGCCCGCGAACTCGAGGAAAACGTCCACCCCCTCGCCGTTCGTCGCGTCCATAACCTCCTTGCGGATATTGCATTCCCTCGGGTTGAGGGAGATGTCCGCGCCGAATTCCTTGGCGAACCTCTGCCGGAATTCATTTGTGCCGGAGGCGATTACCTTGTCCGCGCCCGCGGCCTTGCATAGGGCCACCGCGCAAACTCCAATCGGGCCCATCCCGGAGATGAAGATTGTTTTTCCGGCGACCTCTCCGGAGAAGACCGTGTGCACCGCGTTTCCCAAAGGCTCCTGCGCCGTTGCGATCCAATGCGGGATTTTCTTGTCATTTTTCCATGCGTTCCTGTAGGGGAGGGCGAAGTATTCGGAGAAGGTGCCGTTTGTGTCCACTCCAAGTATTTTTACATTTTTGCAGATGTGCTCCTGCCCGGTCTTGCACTGGAAGCAGTATCCGCAGGAGATGTGGGTTTCCGCGGAGACGTGGTCTCCGAGCTGCAACCCCTTGACGGATTTGCCCATCTCCACTATTTCTCCGGCAACTTCGTGGCCGAATATGTAGGGGATGTTGCTGCCTATTCTTTTCTGGGCCCATTCGTCCCAGTGGTAGATGTGCTTGTCTGTCCCGCATATGGATGTGGCCTTGACCTTGATGAGGACCTCGTCGTCCTTCACCTTGGGGATTTCCGCCTCCCCGATGGACAGGCCCAGCTTGGGCTCCTTCTTCCAGACAGCACGCATTTTGTTGGCCATAAAACAAACCCAAAGGGGAAATGTGGGCGCAGGATTAAAATGGTTTCACCAAAAATTTCGGCAGAAGACGTATAGGGGCTAGTTAGGATTAAAAACAAGGGCGGGAAAACGTGCCCCATGAACATTAAGCTTCAGAATGAGATGGGGACCGAGATTGCGGAGCTGGAGAAACAGAACCTTCTTTGGAACCCGAGGACTCTGAACGGGCCGAGCGCTGGAAAGGCGCTTGTGGACGGAAAGGAGGTGGTGATGCTCTGCTCGAACAATTATCTTGGGCTGAGCAACCATAAGGCGCTCAGGAAGGCCGCGATTGAGGCTGTGAGGAAATACGGGGCGGGAAGCGGGAGCGTGCGCCCGATTGCGGGAACCATGGATTTGCATCTGAGATTGGAGGAGGCGATTGCCAAATTCAAGCACACGGAGGCTGCGCTGTACTACAATACGGGGTTCACCGCTAACAGCGGGGCGATTCCCGCATTGCTGAGGCAGGGGGATGTGGTGATTTCGGACGAGTTGAACCACGGGAGCATAATAGACGGGGTTAGGCTGGGGAAAGCCGAGAAGATGATTTACAAGCATAAGGACATGGGGGAACTGGAGGCCAGATTGAGAGAGGCGCGGGCGAAGAATCCGGGGAGGATAGTGATAATTACGGATGGGGTGTTCTCGATGGACGGGGACATCGCGCCCCTTCCGAAAATAGTGGAGTTGGCCGAGCAGTATGATGCGGTCACTTATGTGGACGATGCGCACGGGGACGGTGTGCTCGGGGAGCACGGGAGGGGGATAGTGAACCATTTCAAGCTGGAAGGGAGGGTGGATTTCGAGATGGGCACCTTCTCCAAAGCGTTTGGGGTGATGGGGGGGCTGATTGCCTGCTCCGCGGTTTCCAGGAAATTCCTTTTGAACAAATCAAGGACGTGGCTGCTTACGGGCTCGCATCCGCCCGCGGTCGCTGCTGCCTGCCTTGCTTCAATAGAATTATTGGAGAGGGATGACAGGCTGGTGAGGAAGCTCTGGAGAAACACAAAATATTTCAAGAAGAAAGTGAAGAAGATGGGATTTGATACCGGGGAGAGCGAGACGCCCATTACACCTCTTATGGTTTATGATTCAGGGAAGGCGAATGCGATGAGCAAGAGATTGTTTGAGGAGGGAGTATTTGCTTTGCCCATAGTGTTCCCGATGGTCGCGCGGGACAAGGCGCGCATAAGGGCGATGATAAATTCCGCGCACAGGAAGGAGGATTTGGACTTCGCGCTGGAGAAAATAGAAAAAGTTGGGAAGGAATTGGGAATAATCTAGGCCTTGGGTTTCCTTCCGCGCATTTTCGGGCCTTTTATGTCCGGATATTGCTTGGAGAGCATGGGCCGGTTCGCGTATGGCTGGATCTCAAAAATTGAGAGAATGGAATTGTAGAGGTAGGCGATTTCCGCGGGGGAGCCCTCTATTCCTTGGAGCGCTTCACCTATGGCCTGGTAGGATTTTCTCTTTCCTTTTGTGAGTTCCGAGGCTTTTGCGTCTAATTTTGCCTTGTCCAAGCCTGCGAAATCGAATGCTTTCTTTACTAGAGTTTCGTTTATTCCGG
>JAXDAS010000108.1:0-4885 GCA_034679605.1 Microcaldota archaeon | reverse complement strand
GAGATAGGGCGGGTTGAAAAGGATGGAATCGAATTTTCCATCTATTTTTTCGAAAAGATTGGATTGGATAAAGGTTATGTTGTGGGCGCCGTTGTTTTCCGCGTTCTTCCTTGCGCATTCTATCGCTTCGGGGCTTATGTCCGTGGCGAGGACGGAGTTGGAAGGGTTGGTTTTGGCATTTAGGATGGAGACGAGGCCGGAGCCGGTGCCGATTTCAAGGATTTCCCCCTTCAGGTTGCGGGAATGGAACGCGAGGAGTTCGGAGTCCTCCGCCGGCTCGTAGACCTCGGGAGGGATGGACAGGGAAAGGCCGAAAAGCTCCAGGGGATCACCCGTTCGCGGCGCCTGCCCCGTTCGGTTCGGGCCCGCGCACGAAGTTGTTCCTGAACTGCTCCAGCTGGGATATGAAGTCCTCGCACTGCTCGGCGAGGTGCCCGCAGAGGGCCCTGAGCTGCGGCTCGTCAAAGCTCAATTCGGATATGGAGCCGAGGCTGACCCCGAGGAGGGGCTTGCCCTCCTTTATGAGGTGGACGCGCAGGTTCTCCATGTCCAAGGAGGTGCTGTAGGGGCTGAACTGGTCGTCGCGCCTGCAGCCCGAGATGCGGTATATCTTCTCGCTTGCCGCGAGGCCCGGCGGGAGGTAGCTCTCTACCGGCAGGACGGTGTATTGCCTGAATATGCTCCTCAGCGGGGGAAGGTAGTCCTTCCCGTCGTCGGGAAGGCCTATCTCGAGCCATCCGAGCATGAGGAGGTACTTGGGGTCCGCCCCGTAAACGTTTATCTGGCCGTAGCGGGGCGCGTGCACCCCCTCGAGCCCCTGCCTGACGAGGACCTCCCTGGGCGGGCACCTCGCGACCAGGCGGTCCGCGCCCTGCGCGATCGCATCGCGGGGAACCTCGAAACCGAGCTCGTTCTGTATGTAGTCCACGAGCCAGTCTATGTCCTCGCTCGCCAGCATGCGGGAGAGGACGGCCATCGTGTTGTTGACTATGAGGCGGGCGTTCCTCTGCCTCTTCTCCGGGCGGACGTTCTTCAGGGTGTGGAGGTTGTCCAGGTTGTCCGCGGTCTTCATCGCCCAGGCGCTGGTGTTTCCCGACTGGTAGTAAAGCCTGCGGTAGTAGCTGTAGCCCCTCCGGTCGTACATTGAGCGCTCATATTTGTCCTTCATCGTATAGTAGCAGTCCGAATCGGGATATACCCAGTTCTTCCCGTCCCATTTGGGCTTGGTGAGCCAGAAGACCATGTCGGCTACGGGCGCGCCGAACTTTTCCCTCAATTCATCCAGCTTGACTCCGAAGTCTTCGACCACATCGTGGAGGAGGGCGGCGATCACCTGCTGGAGATCCTCAGGCCTGCCCCTGCCCACGACCGCTATGCGGTAGGCGACGCGGCGGGCGTGCTGGAGATAGTTAGAGCCATCATCCCGTACGTATGGTGCGCCAGTCTTCGGATCCGGGCAGGTGCTGTGCAGGCAGGCAAGGAAATTGTCCGCCTCCTCAAGCTTCTTCAGCTGCCCGACGCTGCATTTGCCGTGTTCCGCGAACTTGCCCATTATCCTCTCGATTGTGACCTCGCCGTCGGGATGGAAGAACGCCTCGGGCACCCTCTTTGCAGAGGAGAAGCCGTCGACCAGCGGCGGCATGCTTGAGGCCCTCCTCTCCCCGCCTATTGCCTTTGAAAGCTCGAGCTGGCGCGCCTTGCCAAGGCTCTGGCCCTCGCCCTCAAGGGTTAGCTGCAGGCCCCTCACGGGGGTTGGAATTTTTTTATCGGTGCCCATGATTATAGTAAATAGTCGCCAAAAGAGTATTTAAATGTTGGGTTTTGTGGGAAAGTAAATGATTGGGAACACAGAAATGAAGGTTTTTTGCACCGGTCTAACGGATGGCTAATTGCTTTCCCTTCCTCTTCTGGCCGGATTTTACCTTCATCCGTATTTCCAGGACGCCGTTCTCGTATTTGGCCCTGGCTGAGGAGGGGTCCACTTCCTCTGGTAGCGCCAATTCCCGGGAAAAGGCGGAGAGGAGCCTTTCCTTGCGGTAGAAGCCCTTTCCCTTCTCTTCCTTTCCCTCTTTCCTGCCGCCGGAGATGCGTATCCTGCCCTCGTGGAGGTCCACCTTTATGTCCTCCTTGTGCAGGCCCGGCATCTCCACTGCGAGGATGAGTTCATTCTTCTCCTTGCGGAGGTCGGCGAGAGGGGTTCTTGCCTCCGCGGTGTAGAAATCGAATTCCCTTCCGAAAATGTCCGGGAACTCCCAGTAGAGCCTTCTGCGGAGCTTCTTGAGCTTTTCGTACGGGTCTGGAACAAACATGCCATCACCGAAACTGGCAACAGGAAACCGAAAACCGGAATCCTATACCTTTTCTCCTATCCCGAAGGTGCGCTTCAGGGAGACTATTTTTACATTGATTGTCTCGCCTTTCTGCGCCCCGGGAATGAAAATGACGAAGCCGTCCTTCTTGGCTATTCCGTCCCCTTTCGCGCCCACTGATTCCACTGTAACTTCCACTATGTCCCCTTCCTTCACGGGCTTGGGGAGGTCGAAACCTTTCTTCTCTTCTTCCACGTTCTCACCGGTGGAGGGATGGTAAGAGAAAAGTTAAATATTTATGGGCGCACTCTAAGCATTGGGATTGCTATGGACGATAGGAAAAGGAGGAGGCCGTTCGGCTTCGGGTTTGGCGATGATTTCTTCGGAGGGGAGTTCGAGCGCATGCGCGAGGAGATGGAGGAGATGATGCAGAGGATGATGAGGGGCATGCCGGATGAGGAGGTGAGGAGGCTTTCAGAGAGGAGGGGGCCGCAGGTTTACGGATTTTCTGTGAGGGTGGGGCCGGACGGGAAGCCGGTGGTGACGGAGTTCGGGAATGTGAAGAGGGAGAAGGAGCTGAGGCCGCCGGAAGGGATGGAGGAGGAAGGAGGGGAAGGTGAGGCTGAGGGCGGGGAACGGAAGGCCGAGGAAAGGGAGCCGCTCGTGGACGTGTTCAAGGACAAGAAGGGAATCAACGTGATTGCGGAGATGCCCGGGGTGGGCGAGAATGAAATGCAATTGAGCGTGAAGGGGAAGGAACTGGAGATAATGGCTGAGGGGGCGAGGAAGTACTATAGGAAGGTGGAGCTGCCCGAGGATGTCTCAAAGAAGAAGATGGAGAGGAAATACAGGAACGGGGTACTGGAACTGGTTTTTTCCTAAGCCGTTTCCTTGTAGGCCCACTTCTTGTATTCCCTGCCCACCTTGAAGGCAGGGACCCCCATTATCTCGGGGCATGAGTGGGGATGGTTTTTCCTTATGAAGGATTCCAGCTTGGGATAGGAGGCTTTCCTGGTTTTAATCATTAGAAGTAATTCGCTCTCCTTGTGGATTCCGCCCTTCCACCTGTACATGGAGCGCTCTATGCGCAGGATGGAACAGCAGGCGGCGAGCTTCGCCTCCAGAATCTTGGAAGCGAGGGATTCGGCGCCCATGAAAGACGGGAGGGTGGTGAATACGATTATCATTGCAATCCCAGCTGTTTTTTCGCCTCCTTGCTCATGCGCTCCGGAGTCCAGCGGGGCTCCCAGACGAATTGGACCTGCACGTCCGAGACCCCTTTCAATTCCCGGACCTTGGACTGCACGCTGTTTACGAGGTAGCCGAGGAGCGGGCAGGCGGGAGTGGTGAAGGTCATCTTTATGTTCACCTGCGCCTTTTCCACTTTTACTTCATAAATGAGGCCGAGGTCGACTACATTGACTCCTATCTCGGGGTCCAAAACTTCCTTGAGCTTTGAAAGGACCTGCTTCTGCGTTACCATACTTATTCCTTCACGGTGGAGAAGGGCTTCAGGAGCCTCTTCGCCTTGACGAGCGCGGCCTCTATGCTCTTCTCGTCCCTTGAGCCTGCGCAGATGACTTTTCCGTTCTTGAACAGGAGAAGCGAGGCCTTCGGCTCCCGGAACTTCAAAATTGCGCCCGGGAACTGCTCCGGCTCGTATTCCACGTTCTCAACTTCGGAAGCAATAGTATATAAGTCGAGGCCCATCCCGAGGTTCGCTGAGGCGACTATGTTTGTGATTTCGAACTCCGGCCTCTTGGTCTTCTTGAGTATCCTCTTTGCGTATGGGGTGAGGAGCTTGACCGTCTTGGAGATCGTTTCGGCTATCTTCGCCTCGCTCTTGCATCCCACGCAGACGATTTTCCCGTTTTTGAAGAGAAGGATTGTGGCTTTCGGGTCGTCGTACTTCAAAATGGCGCCCGGGAACTGCTCCGGCTCGTACTCCACCTCGGGGATCTTCGTCGCTATGAGGAAGAGGTCCAGCTCGAGGCCGAGGTTTGAGGACGCGACGATGTTTGTAATCGTATAATCAATGCCTTTTAATTTCTTAGAAGCCAAATTAATCACCCTATTTAAATACTTCCGAGCGCAAAGTTTAAAAAGGGGTGCAAGAATAGAAATAAGCACGGATTCTGCCTATCCAATAGCGGCAGGGTTAAAAATCCGTAAACGCAAAAAAACAACAAGGTGGGAAAAGTGAAGAACTCAAAGGGACTCATGGTCAGGAGGACAAAGAGGTTCAGGAAGGACAGGAAGCTCACCGTCAACGACAGGGTGAAGACCTTCGAGAAGGGGGAGAGGGTGCTCATAGCGCTCCAGCCCTGCTTCAGCGGCTTCCCCGCGCCCAGGTACGACGGAAGGCACGGGAGGGTGGTGGAGAAGAGGGGGAAGTCCTACGTGGTGCAGATTTCGGACCTGGGGGCCAAGAAGGACCTCATAGTCTCTCCGGTGCACCTCAGGAAGCTTGAGGCCCAGAAAGGGGTGGCCTGATGAGGATAGTCTCTTCAAAGCCGGTTCCGATGGCGGAAGTGCTGGACGTCCTTGCTGCAAGGAAGAAGGACGGCGAGGAGCTC
>JAXDAS010000107.1:0-5163 GCA_034679605.1 Microcaldota archaeon | reverse complement strand
CAACTACCTCATACAGAAATACGAGAAGCTCGCCCCCCGCCAGATAAACAAGAGGTACGGATTGATGTTCGGCGACCTTCTGGAGATGTTCTACTCAAAGCCCGAGAAATTCGATTTCCTTGAGCACCCGGAGAAGCTGCCCGTGTTTCCGTAGCGGCAACACATGTACTATTTAAGAATACATTTGTAATCTAATATATTACATGTTGGAAAAGCTGTTCAAATCCCGCACCCTCGTTTCCGTTCTAGGCAGCCTAATCGGTTCCGATCCCCTCCACATCCGCGAACTCGCCCGCCGCGCAAAGACCGGGCCCACAAATGTGAAGAGAGAACTCGAAATGCTCCGCGGCATCGGCCTCGCTTCCGAAATAAAGAAGGGCAACCTCTCCCTCTGGTCGCTGGACAGAAATTCCCCCATATACCCCGAGATAAGGAATCTCTTCTTCAAGACCGAGCTCGCCGGCAATTATCTTTCCGCAATCCTGCGGAAATTCAACCCAATATACGCCTTCATTTTCGGCAGCTTCGCAAAAGGCACTGAAAATAAGGGAAGCGACATAGACCTCTTCCTCATCGGAAAAATAGATGAAAATGAGCTCATCCCCGCAATAGCGAAGGCCCAGAAGGAACTAGGCCGTGAAATAAACTATATTCTCTGGAGCGAAGCCGACTTCCGTGTCCGGCAAAAAGGCGGGCACAGCTTAATAAACGAAATTCGCCGCAACCCCATCATATGGCTATGGGGCGATGAGGATGGGTTCCGAAGAGCTGTTGCGGGAAAACCTGATAGAAAGGATTGAGCCGAGCAAAAGCGCCGCAAGGGACATGATTTCCCTCGCGGACCGGGACCTCAAGTCCGCTGAAGATTCCCTCCGTTCCGGAAACCTGGACTGGGCATACGCGATATCCTACAACGCGATGCTGCAGGCTGGCCGTGGCTTCATGTTTTACAACGGCTTCCGCCCTAAGGGAGACCACGGGCACATCTCGGTCGTAAAATTTGTTGCTGGCGAGATGCCGCTAGAGAGCCATTCCCTGGTCACAATCTTTGACCGGATGAGGATTAAGCGCCATTCTGTCCTTTACGAGCACAGAGACGTGGTCACAACGGAGGAGGCTGAAAAAGCCATAGAAAACGCAAGAAGGTTCGTAAACAAGGTCAAATCCCTGGTCAGGTAATCTTCCCGGAAACCATCTTCTCGTTCCCGCCCCCCTTCGCACCCCTCTTCTTCAATTCTTCGAAAAGCTGCAGCGCATTCTTCTTCGCGCCCTTCCCCGCCGCACACACGAAATTTCCTTCAGGATTCGTAAGGATTGCCATCGCGCCCTCGTTCCCCGAGACAAGCGCCCCGATTTTCGCGAGCACCTTCGCATCCTCGCCTATCCTCTCCTCCACAACCCCGCCCTTCCTGCTCTTTTCCACAATCTCCTCCGCCCGCGCGGAAATGAACTCCTCCTTCAATTTCTCTATCTCCTTCCTCTGCGCCTTCCACTCCTCGAAGAACCTTTCCACGGCCTGCGGCAGCTGGTGTTCCGAAACACTGATCACTCCCGAGGCCTTCTTCAGCAATGCCTCCCTCTCCTGCGCATACTCCACCGCCGCCTCGCCCACCTTATAATAGATCCTCTCAACCCCGTCCTGCACGCTCTCCCTTTTCACAATCTTGAAATACCCGAACTCCCCCGTTTTTTCGTTCATCTGGTGCGTCCCTCCGCACGCCTCCACGTCCACGACCGCCTTCGCCTCCCCTATCTTCACTATCCTCAGTTCCTTCCCGGGCACCGCCCCTCCCTGGTAAAGTGAAAATCCATATTTCTGCTCGGCCACATTCCGCGGCAGCACCTCCACCTCTATTTTCAAATCCCTCATTATGTACCCGTTCACCTTCCTCTCAATCGCATTCAATTCCTCGTCCGTAATCCGCTTGTAATGCGTAACATCCAAGTGCGCCTCATCCTCCTTTTTCCCGCTCCCGCCCTGCCATATGTGGTTCCCGAGTATTTCCCTGCACGCCGCGTTCAGGAGATGCGCCGCGGTATGATGCTTCGCAACCCTCTTCCTCCTTTCAGTATTGACCTTCCCTTCCACATTAGCACCCTCCTTGAACTTGCCCGCATCCTCAACCAGGTGCAGGGCCACTCCCGCCTGTTTAACAGTATTCAGTACCCTGTTCCCGGTTCCCTGCCCCGCCACAAACAGCTCTCCAGTGTCCCCAACCTGCCCCCCTCCCTCAGGATAGAAGGCGGTCCTGTCCAGAATAACGTACTTTCCGATCACTTTGAGCACTTTTGCCTTGAAATTCGCTTCTTTTGAGTACCACAATCCGTCCGTTTTTGCTATTCCCTCCACATCCAGCTTCTTCTCGCCCTTCTCCTCCCTCTCGCCCTCCTCCCTCCCCCTCACCTTCTCATAAAAATTCATCGGGACCTTCACTTCCACGCCCCTCTCCTTTGCAATCTCCGATACCATTTCCGGGGGAATCCCGTGGCTCTCATAGAGCATCAACAGCTCCTTCTCGCCCAAGCCCTTCCCGAGCATGTTCACAACCTTCCCCTTCGCCCCTTCCCTTGTTGCTATATACTTCCTCTTCTCCTCCGCAATAACGTCCGCGGTGCTCCCCACCCCATCTTCCAGCTCTGGGAACAGCCCCTTCAATTCCTTCGCGTGGTCCTCCAGGATTTCCGCATAATCCATCCCCCACCCGAACTCCTCGTCCATCCCGAAAGTCCTCCTCAGCACCATGCGCAAATTGTACCCCCCTCCCGCATTCGAGGGGAGCATCCCGTCCTTCACAGTGAATAGAAGCGTGAGCAGGTGGTCCAGGGACGCATACAAACCTTGCAGGGGCGCAAGGGTCTTCTCGAATCCCGGATACCCTATCTCCTCTTCTATTCTCCTCACTTCCGCCTCCGGGTCCTTCACCTCCTCCACATCCAGCCCGCCCACCCTCTTCGCGAACTCCAGGTATGCCTTGTCATCGACCTTTATGCCGAACTTCTTCCTATACTTGGGAACCATCTTCCCAAAAACCACTGAATAGGAATCCGGGGTCCCGTGCGTGATCCAGCACAGCCGCGACAATCCCGCCCCCATGTCTATCGTTTTCGTAGATAATTCCCTGCTCTTCCCATCCGGCAAAATCTCATACTGCATGAAAACGCAGTTCCCCAGCTCCAATCCCCCCGCAAAATACTCTATGCACGGGCCGTAGTTCCCCCCGCCCATCCACACATCCTCCTGGAATATGAGCTCTTTTGTAGGAATTCCCAGCGCCTTCAAATACGCAATATCATGCCTCAGCGCCTCGTCCTTCCAGTAGAATAATCCCGTCTTCTTCGTATTGAAGGCATGCTGGCCCACCATCACAAAGTTTGAGTAATGCCTTCCGGTCACGCCCACATTCGCAATGTCCGAGAACCTTATGCACACCTGCGGAATAATGAGTGGATTATATTGCGCTTCCAATTCCCCGTTCACCACATACGGCTGGAACCCATTAATCGAAGCAATAGTAAAGTAAAGGTCGTCCCTCCACCTCGCAACCGATGGATAGGATTTTATGCTCCCGTGCCCGTGCGAAGTGAAGTATTTCTCTATTTCCTTCCATGTCTCCACATAGCTCAGTTTTCTTTTGCTCGGCGCATTCCCTATGAATGTATACCCCGTACAAGAAGCGTCCCCGCACAGCTCCCGCTCCTCCGTGCTCCAGAACGCCCTTCCGCACTTCGAGCATTTCCTCCTTGAGAAGCCCGCCTCCTCCAGGGCCTTGGTTTTGTAGTGCTTCTCCCACTCCTTCGCGAACTGCGAGCGGAGAGAATCCTTGTTGAGCATGGGCTAAGATTGCAGAATAAGTATTATTAACGATAAGCCCGGGGCTCAGGAGTACAGCTTCACGAGCCTGTTGATGCCCTCTTCCAGAGAAATCCGCGCCTCAAACCCTATCTTCTCCTTCGCCTTGCGCGTATCCGCCTGCGTGAATTCAACATAATTCTTGATTGGATTCTCCACATACTTCGGCTTTATGTCCTTCCCCAGCGCCCTGTTCAGCATCCCCACCATCTGGTTTATTGTATAGGTCTTCCCGGTCCCTATGTTCAGCGGCTCGAACCCCCGTATCCTTTCCGCGGCGAGCAGGTTCGCCCCCACCACATCCTCCACATAGGTGAAGTCCCTTGTCTGGCTCCCATCACCATAGATCACCGGCGCCTCTCCCTTCCGCATCGCCCAAAGGAACTGCGAAATAAGGTTCGCATACTGCTTCTTCGCTTTTTCTCCAGGCCCATACACGCTGAAGTACCTCATCCCCGCAATCCTCATCCCGTACAATCTCGCATGCAATGTGGAAATCCTTTCCATGTACAACCTGGTTTCCGAGTACAAATCCAGGGGCTTTATTTCCGCATCCTCCCTCTGCGGCGGCTTCACCCCGTTATACACAGATGAAGTGGAGGCAAAAACAAGCGGACAATCGCTCTTCCTGCAGAAATCCAATATTCTAATGAAATCATCAAGTGATTTCGCAAGCAGTGATGGGTCCTCTTTATACATGGGGGAGGAGGAATAGATGCCATCGTGGAACACCGCGTCCATTTTGGGGAGTTCCAGCTCCGCAACCTTTCCAGCGACCCCTTCTATCACCGTCGCCCCCTCCGGCCTGTTCTCATATGAGCCGGTGTGCAGGTTGTCTATAACCCAGACATCATTCCCATCAACAACCAGTTTCTTAGCTATATTCGAGCCGATGAACCCTAACCCGCCAGTCACAAGATAATTCATCAAAAAACCTTCAATCCTTAATTCCAGCAATATTTTTTATACTCAACCCATGCTGATTTTGTATAGCGCCGCAATCCTCTGCCCGCCCGCATCCTGCGAGTAAACCTCCTCCAAATACGGGTCCAAATCGTCCTTCCACGGCCCCTTCCCGCCATTGTCGTAATTGTTTGCCCCTACAATAAGAACGTCATAAATCCTTACCTGCGGCCCCTTCACCGACGGGTCTATCCAGGTCGTCATCGGCGCATACAGCACCCCGTTCGCATCCAGATATGCCCTGTTCTCCGGAGTGTCCATCACGAGCAGCGGGTCGAACAGCCCCGTAAGCTGCCCGTTCCCGTCAAAAATGAACTCGCTGTGCAGCCAGTTGTAGTCCCAATAGATGT
>JAXDAS010000106.1:0-3585 GCA_034679605.1 Microcaldota archaeon | reverse complement strand
GGTGTTCTTTGTTTATGTGCTGCTTGGGAAGGGGATGGGGAGGAAGGAATGGGAGCCGATGCGGAAGGAATTTTTGTATTGGTATCCTGTTGACTCCAGGCATTCGGCCGATGAGCTGATTAAAAACCACCTTTCATTTTTCGTTTTCAACCATGTGGCGCTCTTCCCGGAGGAGCACCGCCCCCGCCAAATCGTAACCAACGGCCTGGTGATGATGGAGGGGAAGAAGATGAGCAAATCCTTCGGGAACATCCTTCCGCTCCGCAAGGCGATAAAGGAATACGGGGCGGACGTGCTTCGGTTTGCCGTGGTTTCCGGGGCTGATTTGACCCAGAACACGAACTTTGAGAGGAGCGTCGCGGAAGGGGTGAAGGTTAGGATAGAATACCTATTCTCCCTATTGGAATATGCCGGGGAGGACGGGAACGGGCGGATTGAGAAATGGCTCAAGTCCCGCATGAACAGGAGGCTGCTCGCGTTGCCGGAACTCTACGAGAAGCTGGAGATGCGGCTCCTTGCGCAGAATGTTTTCTATGAGGTGCTGCACGACCTTCAGTGGTATTTGAAGAGGGCGGAGAAGCCGAAGCTGAAATGGTTCTTCCAGAACTGGGCGGTGATCATCTCGCCCTTCATGCCCCACGTCGCAGAGGAGATGTGGGAGATGCTTGGGGGGAAGGGGTTCGTGATTGATGCGGAGTTCCCTTCGGGCTCGGAGAAGATGGTGGATGCAAAACTGGAGATGGGGGAGGGGCTCGTAAGCATGGTCCGCTATGATGTGGAGAAGATTGCGGAGAGGATAGGGGCGAAGCCGAAGAAGGTATTTGTGTATGTGCCTGCCGCATGGAAATTTGATGCCTATAACCTGATGAGGGAGAAGAAGAATTTGAAGGATTTGATGGAATTTGGGAAGAAGGGGAAACTGAACATGGAGGAAGTGAGCAAATTCGGGAAGGGGCTTATGGGCAAGGTGCATTCCCTTCCTGATGCGCTTCCCTCAAAAGATGAGCATGAAGCCCTGCACGATGCGGCTTCCTTCTTGTCCAAGGAATTGGGGGCGGAAGTGATCGTGAGGAAAGAGGAAGAGGGAGGGCACCCGAAGGCCTCCAACGCGATGCCCGGCAAGCCCGCGATAGTCCTGGAATAGAGTGGGATAGATGGCAAAGGCTATCCGTGTGCCCCGGAAAAAAGGGGAGGAGATGCGCAGGAGGCTATCCTCCTCCGGGATTCTTGACGAGAGGTATTTTCCCACGCATGACGAGAAGCATGTGTACCTTCCGGTGAAGGGGAAGGTGCCGCGCTACAAATTGTTCGAAGTGGAGGCGCGTGAGAGGGAAGCGAGGAAAGGATTCAAAGAGATGCTTTCGGAAATTGTTGGCGGGGGGGCCGAAGGGATATTTTCTTCTTATGACATTGCCGGGGATATTGCGGTGCTGGAGATACCGGATAATCTGAAAAACAAGGAAAAAGAGATCGCGGAAGCATTGCTGAAGGCGGACCGGAAAATAAAAGTTGTGCTCAGGAAGGAAAGCGGGATGGAGGGGGAGTACAGGGTCCGGAGATTCTCTTTTCTTGCCGGGGAGAAGAGGACTGAAACAACTTATGTGGAGCACGGGGTGCGCATGCGCCTCGACCTTTCTAAGGTTTATTTTTCACCCCGGCTGAGCCATGAGAGGGGCAGGATTTCGGAAAAGGTGAAGGCCGGGGAAACCGTGCTGGTGATGTTTGCGGGCGTGGGGCCTTTTGCGCTGGTAATCGCGAAAAAGCAGAAGGATGCGAGGGTATACGGGATTGAGCTGAACCCGGACGCTGTGCGCTATTTTGAGGAGAACATCAGGCTGAACGGGATGGAAGGGAGGGTGGAGGCGGTTCTGGGGGATGTGAGGAAGGTCGTTCCTGCCAGATTTGCCGGGGTTGCGGACCGCGTGCTGATGCCCCTGCCTAAAAGTGCGGAGGATTTCCTGGACGTGGCGTTTCTTGCTGCCAAAAAAGGCGGGATAATACACTTCTATACATTTGTCAATAGGGCGGAGGGAAAGGAAGCGGCGGAAAGGAAGGTTCTTGAGGCGGCAAAGGGAGCCGGCAGGAGGGCAGAAATCCTTGAAAGCAGGGAGGTGCGGCCTTTCTCGCCCAGCACCGTGCAAATTGTGGTCGATTTCAAAATTGGGTAGCTGCGGAAGGCAGGTGCAGGCCCAAGCATGGATTTCAGATCAGATTGAGGAAAGTCACTGCCAGGGCGGCCGCGAGCGAAAGCAGGATGCCGAAGAGTATTGCCGGAATTGCGGGAAGGAAAACCTTGTGCTTCCACGCGTAGATGAGGACAAACGCGACCCCCGCGATTGCGCCAAGCATCGTAACGAACGAAAGGTACGGGTGTATCTGGTAGGCTGAGACCTCGACCATTACCGGAAGCGCGAGGTCCCCGGTGCCGAGGTCGAGGCGGGTTTCCCTGCCGCTCGGAAGCCTTTCCTTCGCGGTTATTGTGAAGCTCATGTCCTGCCTTATGATTTCCTTTGCCATTGAGACCATGTGCTTGGTTCGGAAGACGGCTATGTAGTCGTATATCGCCATTATGCCGAAGAATATCAGCGAGGCCACGAAGCTGAACGTGAACCCGAAAACCGCGCCCGCCCCCGCGCTCGAGAGCACCGCGGCGAGGTTCTTGAGCAGATGTATGAAGTGCTTGGCCACGGCGAGGGCAATGCCTAGCAGGGCGGAGATGGCCATCGCGGCTAGCGTATCCGGCAGGAACGGGTGTATCAGGGAATAGAACAGGATGGATGAGGTGACGGATATCACCACCATCTCAAGAAGCGAGAGGAGAAACTCGAGGTGCAGCTTCATGAGCAGGAGGAAGATCGCCGCCCCGAGGAGGATGTATACTATGAAGAGGGGGAGCGACGAGACGCCGTGCTCCACCGAAAGGTAATCCTGAACTATGGGGTTTGCCTTCGCGTCCTCCAGTATGTAGACGCCGGCATAGAGCCCGAGAAGCTGGGTCACCGTGAACATCAGGAGGACCTTCACAAGTACGTTCATGCTATTTCTCCCTGCCTACGAGGCTGACCCATCCGGGCTCCTTCTCGTAAATCTCCCCCTTCTGGAGCAGCTCCCTCATTATCCTCTTCGCGAGGCCGGAGTCCATTCCCGTGGCTTCCGCCTCCTTTATCACTTCATCTATGTTCACCGCTTCCACGTCCCTTGTCTTGGCGCGGATTATGTCCAATACGTTCTCTATTTTTTCGACCTGTGACCGCGCTTTTCCTGTGGCGATGATGTCCACATCTATCCTCCCGGTCTCCTGGTCGGTGAGCACCTTCATGAGCACATATTTCATCAGGGTGATCGCGGCGTCCGCGTCCGCGTCCTCCACCTCGTTGCTCAGCCTGAGCTTGGCGTGGGCCTCGGAGAGCCTTATCATTCCCTCGATGTACCTCGGGGTGATGGGAACCGAGCCCGAGTTCTTGCCCATCCTCCTTAATTCCACATAGAAGTTCTTTATTTTCTCCTTTGCGCCGTCGGTGAGGACGGGATGCACATAACGCCTCGCGTATGCGATGTATTTCTTGAGGAGCGTCTTGTCCACCA
>JAXDAS010000105.1:0-10954 GCA_034679605.1 Microcaldota archaeon | reverse complement strand
AAAAGCAACGGAAGAGGATTAAATCCTATCATCCGTACATGGACCCGAGCTTCCTCTTCAACAATTTGGAGCTTATCACGGACTCGCTGGTCGCCTGGGCGAGCAGCTCCGCCTCCTTCTCCAGCTCCTCGGTGTCTATGCTTATCTCTATTATCTTGGAAAGCACGCGGAGGACGTCCACGGCCGCCCCGGGGTCCGGCTTCTCGGTCGCGGCCGCGCCCAAAAGCGCAAGCACGGGCTGCTTCACTATGTCCGGGAAGAGGAGCAACCCGACCACGCCGGTGGTTGCGCCCTCCTTAACCTTCTTGACCAGCTTCCTCTTCACGAGGTCCTCGGCGAGCCTGCTGTCCGTTGAAATCGCATAGACCGAGTGCTCGTCCTCGTTCTGGGATATGCCGCCGAGGGTGATGACCATGGGCGAGTTCGCCTTCTCCGCCATCTCGGCTATGTGCTTGGCCATCTCCATGGAGATGGAAATCGGCACCACTATCTCGGAAAGTATCACTATGAGGTGCTTCTCCTCGGAGGCGTACACCCTTATGGGCGGAAGGGGCCTGTAGTCGTGTATCGCGGTGACCGGAGGTATCTTCTCGCTCGTATAGTACCCCACAAGCTCCATGTCCAGCTTGCTGGTGAGGTAGGAGGCGGCTATGCTCCCGACCAGCCCGGAGGTCGGGAATCCGACGATGACGGTAGCGTTTTTCGCCCTCATCGGCTTGAGCTTCCTGAACTCTATTCGCATCATGGGCTTCATTCCTACACTCCTGTTTAAAAGGCTGCTTTTTCTATTCCCGGATTTTCTTTATTATGTCTTGGAGAGGAGCCCCTTCCGGCTCCTTCCTCGCGCCCGCCTCCTCCTCCAGCGACCTCACGAGGTCCTCCTCGCTGAAGAAGGTGTAGGAGGCCTCGGCTAGCCTCCTGCCGAAATTCATCTCCTTCTCGAATTTCCGGGGCGACTCCACCAGGAGCTCCACCCCGTCGAACATCCCGAACCAGCCTATGGGCACGAGCAGGATCTCCAGGAAATGCGCCACGCCCGCCAGGGCCTCCACCCCCGGCACAAAAGCAACGGAGAGCAGGACCACGAACCCGGCCCCGAAATACATCGCCCCCCTCGCCCTGCTTTTCCTCACGTCATCCTCCGCGTCCCTCACCTTCATCTGAAAGTACTGCTTCAGCCTCCTCTTGATCAGGGCCTCGGTTTTCTGCGAGCGGAGCTTCGCGGGGAGCGAGAACCTGAGCTCCAGCCCCCCGCCCTTCTTTTCGGCATACCTCCTCCTCGCCTCTATCATGAAGTCCTCGGAAAGCAGCCTTTCCCCATAGGGGGAGGGGTCGAAGTCCGAGAATATGTCGTCGTAGGAGTCCAGCCCCATGTGTATGAGGCTCAGGATGGAGGACGGCTTTTTCTCCTCGACGGCCTTTTTCACTTCCATGCGGAGATGAGGCTATTAGGCTTTTTTAACCTTTCCAACCTTAATCATACCATGAGCCTAAAAAGGACAAATCTCTCCATGCCCATGACCTCGGCCGGCATAGTCGGGATGAGCGCGGACATGGAGCTGAGCGGCATAAAGATGGACCCCCGCAGCTTCATAATCGCGGTCGCGGTCCTCGTCGCTGTGATAAAGATAGCCGGCTACATGGTGCAGTAGCCCTACTCCGAGAAGTACCTTTCCGCCTTCCTGCCCACTTCTTCCCTGTATTTTTCCGGGCAGGCGATTATCGCGTTCCGCCTCCTCTCTTCGGCAGCGAGCAGGGCGGAGACCAGCTCGGAAGCCTCGAAAATGTCCTTTTCCCCCTCCTTGCCCATTACCATGAACCCGGAGGGCGGCGACGGGATGTTCGGCATCCCTATTATTATGTCGCAGCCGCATTTCCGGGAGAGCTCCTGCTCGGCCTCCTTCGGGCTCTTGAGCAGCGGATGCAGGTCGCTCACCACGAACGCCTGCTTGTAGAACCTCCTGTCCATTATCGCTTCGGCGTAGGCGGAGCTCCCCTCCGCCCCGCGCAATGAGACCAGCACCTCCTCGTCCCCGGCGTCCAGGAAATCCTCGGGAACGAGCGCCCCGGACTCCACCGCGCGCCTTATCGCCCTCCCAAGCATCGCGGAGGCGATCCTCACGGTCTTGTGGAGGTAGACCGCGGAGAACATCATGAACCTGCCCACGAGCAGGGACTCGGCCGCCTCCAGCCCGCCCCTCTCCACGCATATGCGGCCCTTCTCCCGCATCATAGTGTGTATTATCCTGTCCGTGTCTATCATCCCGTAGGCGACCCCGATGTGGTGCGCGTCCCTCTTGAGGTAGTCCATCCTGTCCGCGCCTATGTCGCAGGATATTATCTCCTCGCTGATGCCCGCCTTCTTCCCCGCGATCTCCTTGGGGGAAAAGCTCTCCCCGATTATCTCCCCTATCTCCCCCGAGAGCACCCTCCTCGCCCCGTTTTCCTCGTGGCCGCCGAGCGCGCCGGCCAGCGCATACTCGCCCTCGTGCGAAAAGGCCACGTGCCCGATGTCGTGCAGGAGCGCCCTAAGCCTTATCCTCTCCTTTTCGTCCCCCTCTATCCCGAGCACGCCGCAGATGGAGGAGGCGAGGTGCATCGTCCCGAGCGAATGCTCGAACCTCGTGTGCATGGCTCCGGGGTAGACGAGATGCGTGAGCGCGAGCTGCCTTACCCTCCTGAGCCTCTGGAACTCGGGCGTGTCCATTATCCTCTCCTCCAGCGGATTCAGGGTGATGTTCCCGTGCACCGCGTCCCGGACAACCGTCATTCACTCCACCCTCACGAAGACCTCGCCTTTTTCGATGTATTCCCCGCCCTCGGAAAGTATCTTGAGCACGGCCTTCACCGCGTCCGGATGCATGCCGAACTTCGCCCCAAGGGCCTTCGGGTCCACGAACTCCCCGCGCCAGCGGGCGAGCACCCTTCGCACCCTCTCCATGTGCGCCCTGGTGACCACATAGTATCTCCCGTCGAACCCCTTCACGCCCGTGACCGCGCCCTTCTGCCTCTGCAGCATGTCCGAGAGGCTCTGCGCGGTGCGCACGTCCTGCACCATCACGTATCCGTCCCTGAAAAGCTGCTTCTCCAGGTCGCTGCCGCTCCTCTCCGGCTCCGAACCCTTCTTCTGCTGGGCCTGGGGGTAGAACTCGCTCTGTATGCTGTAAACCCCGGAGGGATATTTCTTGCTCTTTATGAAAGTGACCGCGCCCTTCTTCTCCAGCGAGAGCAGAGCCTCCCTTTCCTGCCTCGAGAACTCCCTGCTTATGTAGAACGGGGCGCGCTGGTCGAATTTTATGCCCGCCAGCTTTCCAAGGACCTTTGCCTCGAATGGGGTGAGCCCCCTCGCATCAAGGGCGGCCTTCTCCTTCGCCGAGGCGGGCGCTGGCTCCTTCCCCTTCTCCGGAGGCCCTTTCCCGGAGGCCCCCTCCCCCCCGAGCGGGGCGGACAGGAGATAATACCCCTCCCTCAATTGGAAAAGCTCCAGCTCGTCCAGTTTCCTGAGCTCCTCGGGCAGCTTTATGTACGCGCCCTTCTCCCGCTGTATGGTCTTTATTCTCATAACCATTACCTAGTGTATTATCTCTGCCTGGAACGCCTTTATCATGACGAGCCTCTCCTTCCATGTGTTCGGGGGAAGCCCGGCCTTCATGCACAGGTGGCTGAGGAAAGTTTTCACATCCCAGTTCTCCTCCACGGGCACCTGCGGCAGCAGGAGCCCCGAGTATCCCATATAATCTATTATCAGCCCGTCCCTCCCGATTTTCACCTTCTTCAGGTATTCCCCGGGATTGGAAACCTTCACCAGCTCCGGGACGGTGAGCACGCTTATCTCAATCTCCAGTTTTCCGATCTCATCTTTGGTGACCGAAGAAAACCTCGGGTCCTCGAAAGCCGCGGCGATCGCGGCCTTCGCCACCGCCTTTCCAAGGGGCATTATGGGCAGGGGGAACCCTATGCACCCGCGCAGCTCCCCGCGCTCCTTCAGCGTCACAAACACTCCCCTCGGCTCACCGAACTCGTCAATGTCCACTTCCTTCAGGGCCCCCGGCTCCTCCACGTGCTCCGCATAATACTCTATCGCCTTCCGCGCAATGAGAAGCAGCTTTTTGCGTTCCGCCCGGGAGAACCCCATACGCCTGTTTTCCGTCTAAACCTTTATAATTGCTAGCTGGCCAATATGCCACTGTGAGCATCTTCACCGATATCCTACAAATAAAAAAGCCGGAGAAGGACCTTCTCGAGTCCCTTCTCTCCTCCTACGAATCCCTAGCGAAAGCAAAAGGGTTCGAGGTGAAGAGGGAGGGAAAGACCCTCTTCTTCAAGGGAGAAAGGATATCCGCGATCCTCTGCATCGAATTCGGGGGAAGGAAGGACTTCTTCGACACAATCACATACATGAACTCCGCCCCTTCGGAATACAAGGTTTTGGTGGTTAGCTCCAACGCCCGCGCCCTGCCCATGGAGGCGGCGTACACTGTTTTGAAGAAGAAAATAATGGTGAAGGAGAGGTGGATGCTCATAGACATAGAGGGGAGGAAGCCGCCCATGACCATAAACTGGTCGCTGTTCCCGGTAAGCACGGGAGGCGGGGGGGCAGTGGAAAGAAGGCCTGCGGTTCCGGCTCCGGAAGCCCGGTCCGTGGAAATCCCCCCTCAGGAAGTAGACCCGTTTCTCGAATACGCCGAAGGCGCGGAGAGGCGCGAATCCAGGCGGGGGAAGCAGAAGAGGGAAAGGAAGAAGATGATTTACGGCGCCCCGGACGAGCGCAAAGAGCAGGATTAGGGTTCGGCTTTTTAATATTCTTCTTTCCATCATTAACTATGGCAATCTCACCCCTGGATTCACGGTACAAGACTGAAATGAGCGCAATTTTTGGCGAGGAGAACAAGCTCCGCAGGTGGATGGACGTAGAAATCGCCCTTGCGAAGGCGCACGCGGAGCTGGGCCACATCCCAAAAGAGGCCCCCAAAAAGATGGAGGAGGGCAGCAAAAAGGTCAAGCTCTCCCGCGTATTGGAAATAGAGGGGGAAATCCACCACGATTTGATGGCGATGGTGCGCGCACTCTCGGAGCAGAGCGGGGACGCGGGCGCATACGTCCATCTGGGAGCGACCAGTTATGACATAGAGGACACCGCCACCGCGCTCGTCTTCCGGGAAGCCCTTTCCCTGGAGAAGAGGCGCCTTTCCGAATTCGCGGATATCCTCAAATCCCTTGCCCTGAAGCACAAGAAAACCGTCTGCATGGGGAGGACGCACGGCCAGCACGCCGTTCCCACCACCTACGGGATGAAGTTCGCCCTCTACTATACTGAAGTTAAGAGGCACATCCAAAGAATGGAAGAAGCAGAAAAACGCATTCTCGTGGGGAAGATGAGCGGCGCAACGGGAACCCGGGCGGGCTTCGGGAAGGACGGGGAAAAACTGGAGCGCTGCGTGATGGAAATCCTCTCCCTGGCCCCGGCCCCGGTCTCCAGCCAGGTAATCCAGCGCGACAGGCACGCGGAAATCCTTTCTCTCCTCGCGCTAATCTCGGGCACATGCGAAAAAATAGCGAAGGAAATCCGCAACCTCTCCCGCCCGGAAATAGCGGAAGTGGCCGAGCCCTTCGGGAAGAAGCAGGTGGGCTCCTCCACGATGCCGCACAAGCGGAACCCGCACAAGTCCGAGAGGGTGTGCTCCCTAGCCCGCCTCGTCCGCGCCAACGTGCAGACCGCGCTGGAGAATATCCCCCTGGAGCACGAGCGGGACCTCACCAACTCCGCCAACGAACGCTTCCTTTTTCCAGAGTCCTTCATAATCACGGACTATATGCTCGTGCAGCTCTCCTCCATCCTTCCGGGCTTACAATTTTTCCCCGAGAACATAAGGAGGAATCTGGAGCTTACAAAAGGCCTCATCATGGCCGAGCGCGTCATGATAGCCCTCACGGAAAAGGGGATGGGGAGGCAGGAGGCCCACGAGTCCGTGCGCGGGCTCTCCCAGAAGGCCTTCGCGGAGAAGAAACCCCTCCGGGAAATGCTGGAGGCCAGCCCCCTGGGCAAAAAATTCTCCAAAAAGGAGCTGGACACCCTCTTCGACCCCTCCACCTACATAGGCGACGCGGAAAAAATAGTCGAGGGCGCGGTGAGATAAGGGCATCCGCATAGCCCTCCGCCGTCAATACCTTTAAAAAGCATAGAGCACTAATCCCACCGTTGGTGTTTGCCGATGGTCACAGAAAGACAGCTCGCCTACGGCGCTGCGGGAATAGGGCTTTTCGGGGCCCTCATGTGCCTCGCCTCAGGCGGGGGGGTCCTGAGCCTGGTTTCCGCGGTCATCGCGTTCCTCGGCTCGGTTTTCGCGGTGCTTTTCCTCAAATACGGATACATAGTCATACCCATGATTACGCAGAGGGCCAAAGTGATACTCATGACCGACACGGGCTATGAGATACCCCCGTCCCAGGACGTCATCGTGAAGAAGGCCGGGAACCTCTATTACGCCAGCGCTTTCCTCGGCGTCCGCATATACGAGTCCGCGACCGAGAAGAGCATGGAGCAGAACGTCGCGTACAACGAAGACTTCGAGCGCGCCATCTCCAACATAAAATACGTTGCGAAGGTCGCGTACATGCTTTTCGCGGAGGACATAGGGGAGGAGCGAAAAAAAATAGAAACCAAAAAAGCGGAGGGGCAGCTGAGGCTCTCCCGCGAGAGGGAGAAGACGGAGCCGGACGTGCTCAAGATAGACAAGTACGAGAGGGAGGTGGGCATGTGGGACGAGCAGCTCAACAAGCTCACCCGCGGGATGAGGCCCATGGGCGTGCTCGCATACGCCATGACCACGGCCAGCGGCGTCTCCAAGGAGGCCGCGATAGCCGGGGTTCGCTCCCAGGCAAGGGAGCTCAAGGTGACGCTCTCCAACTCGCTCAACGTGCAGGTCGAGCAGCTGCAGGCGGACCAGATGCTCAGGTGCTTCGAGTGGGAGAAGGCGATGCCGCCCACGCCCAGGGAATTGGAATCCGCGCTTGTATAAGGAAGTTGATGAGATGGCTCTGCAGATATCCAAGGTGTCCAACCGGGAACTCGCCAAGCGCAACATCCTAGTGCACCCTCCGGAGCCGCCCATGGAGGCGCTTTTCGCCGACCCGTCCAACTCCATCTACGTGGGCCGCACAAAAATCCTCAACATACCCTTCTACTGGTCGTTCGCGGAAATCGCGAACCCGCACAACGCCGCGGTCGGGATAAGCGGCTCGGGGAAATCCTATTTCATCAAGACGTTCCTCACCCGCGCCTCGTTCGTGTGGGGCTCCAACGCCCTCATAATAGACTGGGCGGGAGAGTACAAGGACTGGGTCGGACAGACCGGAGGCCGCGTTATCGCCCTCGGGAAGGGCTCCTACCTCAACATCCTGGATTTGGGCGGGATGAAGCCCTACGACCGCATAAAGCAGATAATGCGCACGCTTGCCATCCTCACAGAGATAGAGCAGTACCCCGAGCAGAAGCGCCTGACCGAGCAGGCGATAGAGCAGGCATACGTGAACAACAAGTACAGGATGGACACGACCGAGCAGAGGGACGAGCTGGGGAGGCCGCTAACCCCGCCCACGCTCAAGGACGTGGTCAAGATACTCGAGGAGAAATCCTCCCTGGGGACCTACGAGTTCCCGGCGGAGCTCGAGAACGCGATATACCGCCTCAGGGAGTTCACCAAGCCCGGCGAGGACTTCTTCGCCCAGCATTCCACCGTCAGCCTGGACGAGCTCACGAGCTCGGGCCTGGTCGCGCTGGACCTCTCCGGCCTCCCGGACGAGCGCTTCCGCGCGCTGGGCGCCCTCGCGGTCCTCCAGTTCATAAAGGAGAGGATGCGCGCGATGGGGTGGGCGAAGGAGAAGGGCCTCAGGCTCATAGTCGTGCTGGACGAGGCGTGGAAAATCGCGAAGGACGACAACAGCGACGCCGTGATGATAGTGCGCGAGGGGAGGAAGTACAACTTCGGCATAATGGTCGCGTCCCAGAACCCCACGGACATAAGCGAGGCCATCTTCAGCAACGTGGGCACCACGTTCATACTCAAGGTGAAGTTCGAGAAGTTCCTGGACTACCTCCAGGGCTCCCTGAACTTCAGCAACTACATGCGCGAGGAGATCTCCAGGTTCGGGGTGGGGCAGTGCGCGGTGAACATGGCGTTCTCCACCGCGGCACCGTACCCGTCCACCTTCCTCGTTGAGAAGATAGAGGGGGAGGAGCCGGTGAAGGAGCTGTTCCTCGAGCTGGAGGGCGTGCTCACGCGTGAGCAGAAGGAGGCGATTGATGTGGCAAGGTCTGTTTCATTCCATAAGGACGACTTGAAGAGGAGGCTGCTGGAGTTCGGCCTCGGGGAGGACAGGATAGAGGAGATTGTGCGGCTTTTCGACCAGCACAGCAGGCACCTGGACGTGGTCTCGTTCATAATAATGCTGGAGAGGTTCGGCGTGGCCCGCCCGAACATCACGAGCTTCCTCAAGGAGATAGGCGTGGAGGACACAACCGTCATCAACATATTCACCAAGGCCGACAAGCGCAAGTCCGGCGTCAGCGACGCCGAGATAACGCAGGTCTCGCTGGAGGGATGATTATGGCTAGGGTATGCTGGCTTTGCGAAAAGGAGGTCGCCGGGGGCACGCCCCTCAAGAGGGACGTCGTCATCAGGTTCATCAGGGAGATGAAGAGGAAGGCGGGCATACTCAAGGGCAACGAGCTCGTCGTGTGCCCCGAGCACCTCGCCAAGTACGCGGAGAAGAGGAAGAAGTTCGAGCGCAACCTCGTCCTCTACGCGACCGCCGCGGTGCTCATCGCGGTGGGGCTCCCGCTGCTGCCCCTGCTGCTGGGGGCGCCGTTCCAGCTCACCACCATCTGCTTCTCCTTCCTGCTCGCCGCGATGGTGCTCGCGCTCTCCATACTCAACTATGTTCCCGCCCTGGAGGCCGGGGAAGGGGGTGCCTGAGATGCCCGAGGCGCTCGCCCCGCCCAAGGTGGACGGGTTCAAGCTGGAGGGGAGGATGACGGGCAGGCCGGACGAGATCGCAAACGCGCTCCGCGCGGTCTCCTTCCTCAAGGTCGCGAAGGAGAAGACCGCGGTCAGCGCCGCCAACGTGGAGAGCAGGGACATAAGCAAGAACCCCTACACCTTCTCCGTGATCCGGTTCGACAAGGAGGGGATAGACGTGGTCTATACGGTCCCCCCATCGGTCTCGCCCACGAGGAGGCGCATAGACATCATACGCCACCTCCTCAACACGCTCACGCTGGTCGCGGACTATTACGAGACCGACCCGAAGCTCATACTCCAGCTCCTTGAGCAGACGGTGAAGGAGATAGAGGACTACGCGACGAACGACTACAAGCAGCTGTACGCCACTTACGATTCTATGAAAAGGGAGGTCGAGGCGCTGCGCAGGAACTACTCCATAATGAAGAAGCAGGTTTCCAGCCTCTCCCGCGAAAACTACGACCTGAAGAACGAGAACGACGAGCTGAAGGTGAAGATCGAGGGCCTCCAGGGGATGTCAGACGGCGTCCTCAAGGCCAAGGTACAGGACTGGGTCATAGACCACGGGGGGCAGATGAGCGTCCCCGAGTTCTCGCGCGTGTTCAGGGTGCCGGAGGCCCGCGTGGAGCAGGTCCTGGACGAGCTCGTGAAGGGAGGGTTCCTGGAGATTGTGCAGTGAGTTCACACCCTCACGCCCTCTGGCGTGGTGTTTGATAGGTTGATGATGATGGCAAAGCTGGGATGCGGTTATGCCCGCCGGGCAGGTTCTTGCCCGGGCGAGAGGGTGTGACATGGCGCTCCGGAAAGAAGAGGAAGCAGGGCGTTACCGCTTTTCGCTCAGGAAGCGCTATTCATACGAGACGAGATACAGGAAGGTGGAGAAGCCGCCCATAGAGCAGGCGAAGGAGCGCATATTCTCGATGCTCGGGAGGAAGGCGCCGGCTGCCGCCCCAGCCGCGAAAAAGGCCGCGGAGGAGCCGGAGAAGAAGGGCGCGCCCGTGGAGGTGTCGCCGCTCCTGGCCATAAGGATAGGCGGGCTGCTCGGCGTCGTGGCACTCCTGCTGCTCACTTTCTTCCTTTATGCACAAACCATCCATATGCCGCAGGAGAAATGGACCACCGAGGTCTCCTCCGCCACCATATCGGCATCGGTCCTGGACTCGGACATAATGACCGCCAGCAACGTGGAGAACTTCCGCTACCCCTACCACACCGCCTATTCCAAGACCCGCCTGGAGTCCGCCGGCCTGAAAAACATCACCATGGGCGCGGAAATCTACAGCTCCATCGTCCCGAACTCTGTCTTCGTCCTCCGCACCAACCGCTATCAGGCGGAGTCCTACTCCACGTTCCTCTCCTCGCTCTCCATGGGCCTCTCGGAATACGGGATGGAGGTGAACGAGATATCGGCCGCCGAGCTGGACAGGCTCACCTCGGGCTCGCTCCTCATAGTCCCCAGCGGCTACATCCCCGAGGACCTCACCTCGGGCGCAGCCAAGCCCCTCCTCTATTCCCTCATGGAAAGGGGGATAACGGTTTTCTACATAGGCCAGGAATTCTCCAGGATGATATCCACCACGGGAAGCGTGGTCCCAACGCCCAGCTCGTTCACCGGCTTCAGGGACGGCAGGGTCTCCTTCGACACAGGAGTCCCCCTGACCCCGGACGGCACGGTCCTGATAAAGAACCCGCTCTACTCCGCGACCGGGATGGAATCCTCCTATTCCTTCGGGGGCGCGTACAGCGTGCTCGCATACAAGGGCGGCTTCATGATTTTCGCGCCGCAGACGCTTGACGGCGGCTGGGCGGACGGCCAGGCGGCCGGAAGGGACGTCTCGCGCATAATCCTCGACACGCGCTGGCTCTCGCCCAAGGCGGGCGTGGAGGCGGTTTATCCCCTGACCGGTAGCGACGAGATAGAGATGTTCACGCCA
>JAXDAS010000104.1:0-5315 GCA_034679605.1 Microcaldota archaeon | reverse complement strand
AGCTGCTCCCTGATTTCCATTTCGCTTGCCATGCCCACCTTTTGGCGGCTAAATATTAAAAAACATGGTGCACCCGCCGTCGCTCGCGTTTAAAAACCTTTCCAAGGTAAATATCTTCTGCCTGTTTTAAGTCTCCGAGAGGGGGCGAGCTTCCGCATGGAGGCGAAGGGTGTTAATATGGAAAAAGGTCCGGAAAACAAGAAGCTGCTTGAGCTTATAGTCGAGCTCAAAAAGGCTAACAAGGGGATATGGAGGAAGGCAGCGGACGAGCTGTCCAAGCCCACGCGCAGGAGGCCCGAGGTCAACGTCAGCAAAATAGAGAGGTATGCGAAGGACGGCTCGGTAATCCTTGTGCCCGGGAAGGTGCTCGGCTCCGGCTTTGTGACCAAGAAGGTCACGGTCGCCGCGTTCAACTTCAGCGGGAGCGCAAAGGCGAACATCGCGAAGGGCGGAGGAAAAACAATGCACATCTCCCAGCTCCTGAGCGAGAACCCGCAGGGGAAGGACGTAATAATCCTCATATAGGCGATTCTTATGGTGGTCATTGACGCAGAAAACGCAAGAATCGGGAGGCTCTCCACGCACGTGGCGAAGGCGCTCCTGAAGGGCGAGGAAGTCCACGTGGTGAACGCCGAGAAGGCGGTCATCTCCGGCAACCCGAAGGACGTCCTGGCTAAATACCAGGAAAGGAGGTCCTACCAGTACAAGGGGGACCCGGACAAGTCGCCGAAGTGGCCCAAGGCCCCGCATCTCTTCGTGCGCAGGCTCATAAGGGGCATGCTCCCGCGGAAGAAGGCGAGGGGCAGGGCGGCGTACAAGAAGCTCCGCGTTTACGCAGGGAAGCCCGAGGGCGTGAAGGGCGAGCCGAAGAAGGTTGAAGGAGCGGACATCGGCGAGCTGAGCAAGTACATGCGCATAAGCGAGCTGTGCAAGCTGCTCGGGCATAAAGAGTGATGATTATGGCAGAAGAGAAGAAAGAGAAACCGAAGGAGAGGAAGGCGAGGCCGGAAAAGAAGGCCGAGGCGCACGCGCCCAAGCCGGCGGAAAAGCCGGCGCACGAGGCGCCGAAGGCACATCCCGAGGCCCCTAAGCACGAGGCCGCCCAGAAGCTCCAGGAAGCCCCGAAGGCCGAGGCGGCGCAGAAGCCGAAAAGGGCTAGGGCGAGGAAGAAGGGCGTGAAGGTCGAAACCGCGAGGGGCAAGAGGAAGACCGGCGTTGCCAGGGCGTCCGTGAAGGAGGGCCATGGCCGCATACGCGTCAACAGCATGCTCACGAGCGCGATGCCGAACAGGTTCCTGCGGGAGATGGTCGAGGAGCCGCTGAGGCTCGCCGGCCCCGAGGGGAACAAGGTGGACGTGGAGGTGCACGTCCGCGGAGGGGGCGAGTCCGGGCAGGCGCAGGCCTCCAGGACCGCGATTGCAAGGGCACTCTCCAAGTATTTCGGGGAGGGCCTCAAGAAGAGCTACGAGGAGGCGGACAAGTACCTCCTTGACGAGGACCCGAGAAGGGTGGAGCCCAAGAAATACAAGGGAAGGAAGGCAAGGGCAAGGTTCCAGAAATCATACAGGTGAACGGATGGAATTTCCTGTGAGATGCTTCACGTGCGGCGCGGTCATAGGGCACCTTTACGAGGACTACAAGAAGGCGCTCGAAACCAAGCAGCCAGGGGAGGCCCTGGACGGGATGGGCATAGAAAGGTACTGCTGCAGGAGGATGTTCGTGGGCCACGTGGATGGCATGGAGATGCTGAAGAAATACAAAAGGCTGTGAATGTGCAAGGGGTCGTGAGGTAACCTGGCATCCTGCGAGCTTGGGGTGCTCGTTATCCGAGTTCAAATCTCGGCGACCCCAACATGGTGATGAGATGGAAAACGAGGAAACAAAAGGGTCGATGCTGCTCCCCCAGGACAAGTACCTGGAGGCTGGCCTGCACATAGGGACAAGGTTCAAGACAATAGACATGAAGCCCTTCATCTTCAAGAGGAGGGACGACGGGCTGTTCATACTGGACCTGCGCAAGATAGACGAGCGCATAAGGCTCGCAGCCAAGATAATCTCCAAATACAGGCCGGAGGAGGTGCTCGTGGTCGCGTCCAGGCTGTATTCCGCTAACGCGGCCGGGAAGTTCTCAGCGCTGACGGGGGTCGACATCATAAAGGGCAGGTTCATCCCAGGGACCATGACCAACATAAAGCTAAAGCTCTTCAAGGAGCCGAAGCTGATGCTGGTCTGCGACCCTAAGGGGGAGGCCGAGGCGGTCAGGGAGGCGGCGAAGATGGGCATACCAATCATAGCGCTCTGCGACACCGACAACAACACCGGCTTCATAGACTGGGTGGTTCCCACAAACAACAAGGGTAGGAAGGCCCTCGCGATGGTCTTCTACCTCCTGACGAGGGAGCTCATGATGTCCCAGGGCAAGATCTCGGGCTACGACCAGTTCGAGCAAAAGCCCGAGTACTTCGAGAGGTTCGAGGACGAGAGGACCGAGGAGATAGCCAAGACGATTGAAGCGGAGGAGGCAAAGCCCGCCGAGACCGACCTCGTGCTCCCCGAGCCTAAGGAGAAGAAGGAAGAGAAGAACGAGGAGAAAAAGGAAGAGGAAAAGAAGGAGTGATCCCCCTCTTCCCTGTTTTTGGTTTTTCTATACCTTTGAGAGGCAGATTTCCCTTATCGCAGAATCATGGACGTAGTTGCAGTACACCGCATCGCCCCCCAGCTCGGCCATGCTTGTGAAGCACCTGTCCCTCCATTCGCGCTCCTCAACGTTGCTGCAGTCCCACATCTCCAGGTCGGGGGCGGCCATCACCACGTAAGCGTAGCAGTTGGTCTTTGCGACGCCCGACTTTATATGGTTGCAGGCGGACGCCTGGAAGTATTCCCTTGCGTAGTAGTCGAAGCAAAGGTCCCGATTGTACTCCGCGCGCGGGTCTATCGCCTCGCAGGCGGTGATGTCGTTCTTCTCCAGCGAATAATCCCTGTAGCAGTCCCACCTCTTGAGCAGCCCCAGCGCGGAACAGAGGTCCTTGTTGCTGTTGGCGAGCGCAAAGTGCGTGAAGCACTCGTAAGCCATCTCGCTGTTCTTCTCGCCGTCTATGCTGTAGCAGTCGTGGACGCTGTTCTTGCCCAGCGCCATCATGTAATAGCACAAATCCCTGTTCGAGCTCTCGAATTGCCCGCAGGGGTTCTCCCTGTTCACCACGCCCTCGCATGCCGCCCTCCTGACTGCATCCTGCACCATTCCGCAGGAACTGAGGTTCCCGTACTGGGTCCCGAAGTCGAAGAAGCAGAGGTCGTCCTTGCATAGCCTGTAATCCCCGTTCAGGAAGGCGAGGCACCTGCTTTTGCTGGCCTCGTCGGGCTCGAACGTGCACGGCGGGGCGAGGGACCGCACGCATTCCTGCACGTCGTCCCCGCGCATCAGGTCGCAGATGGTCATGTCCTGCTGCGCCTGGGCGTGGTGCCACAGGCACCCCTTCTCGTACTCATAGTTGCCGAGCATCATGCAGTTCTGGAGGGAAAGGTTGGAGAGCGGAAGCAGGCACTCGTCCTGCTTCTCTATTGAAACCCTTAGGCAGAGGTAGGCGTCCTGCTCCTCAAGCGCCTTCTGCATCCATCCCTCGTCCGTGGTGGCGGGCGGGCTTGTCCCACCCGAGCCGCCGGCCCCCGCGCTGATGACGGTGATTTCCGGCCCCTCCTGCCCCGGCGCAGGAGTCTCGGTCCTGTCCAGGCAGCCGAAGATGAGCATGAGGCCCACTAGCGCCAAAACGAAATATGTCCCCCTCATGAAGCAGGTTTTGCAGAAAAAGGATATAAATATATGCAAAATCCTCGGGTGCAAAAATCCCTTCCCCCCCCATTCGTAAAAGGGAATAAGTGTGGAAAGTTGCGTTGCTTCTTCTCCGACGTAGAATGTTCGGTATATAAACCTGATGCTCCTAACTATTCTGCCCAATCAATTTGGGCTGTGGGAGGTGAGATGGAGCCGGCTGGTTGGTCTACCATCTCACTTTCATCCTTATTCTTTCTCCGTGATTTTCCGCTTAGAAATAGGATTGCAGGGGGCAGGATTTGAACCTGCGTAGGCGCTAGGCCACCAGATAGCCCATTCAATTTTCGGGAATCTTGAGTCTGGCGCGTTTTCCAGGCTCCGCCACCCCTGCTAAAGATGGTTTCTATTAATAGCAAATAAAAGTATATCGTCTAGAGCAATTCCTTTCTCCGGTCTATGATGTCCTTCGCATCAGGCCCTGTGCCGATAAGAGTGACAGGGACAGACAATTCCTTCTCTATCCTCTCCACAAACTTTTTCGCATCCGGAGTCAGCTTCGCGTATTCCCGCACGCCTGCATTTCCCAGGAATTTTACATCCAATTTGGTCACAGCAATCTGGGTGGCGCCGTTAATCATCGCGGCGAGGCGCAAATCGTCCCAGTGCAGGTCCTTGGAGGTGCGGCGCGGCCTTCCGGTGACCGTCCCGTATTCCTGGAACCCGAGCTTTTTCGCCTCCTCAACGGAAATCTCGCCCTGGAAAGGCCCGTTCCCCACGCGGGTGGTGTAGGCCTTTATTATCATAATCACGTGGTCCACATTAGTCGGCCCCAGCCCCACATCCGCGGCAATTGAAGATGCGCTCACATCCTTGGAGGTGACGAACGGATAGGTTCCATAAAGGACGGAAAGCATGAAGCCCTGGGAGCCCTCCACCAGCACGTTTTTCGCCTTGTTCACGGCTTCGGGCACATCCGTAATAAACTCCTTAAGTTCGGGAACGTCCTGCGCCAGTTTTGCGCTCCGGGCAGCACGGGAGGTTATCGCAGGCCCGCATCCGGTTTTTGTCGTCCCAATCTTCGCGCTCAGTTCCGCGGCCGCATCCGCCTCCTTGTATTCCTTGGTGATTACGGTGCATCTCTTGTCCACGAACACGCGTCCCTTCGTTCCGGTGAGCTCCACCTCTTTTTTGAGGACTTCCGGGTCCACGGCCACCCCGGCGCCGATCATTATTTTTGATTTAGGATTGTTTATGCCGCAGGGAAGCATGCGCAGCCCGTATTTCTTCCCGTCGAATTGCACGCTATGGCCGGCATTGGGGCCCACCCCTCCGCGGGCGACGATCTCAGCGCCGTCGGAAACGGCAAGATAAGAGGCGATTTTCCCCTTCCCCTCGTCCCCGAACTGGCCGCCCACAATAATCGTTTTCATAATTATAGCCTCCCAGAGAGTATCTCCACGCATCTTTTTAGAGCTATTTCCGGCTTCGCCTTTGCGGAGGAGCCCGCCGCCTTGGAAGGGGGGGGGGGGGGGGGGGGGGGGGG
>JAXDAS010000103.1:0-6414 GCA_034679605.1 Microcaldota archaeon | reverse complement strand
GCATTCGCCACCCCTGTCGCGTAATCCCCGCCGGACACGTACTCGAAGCCCTTGTCTATGCCACCGGCCGCATCACTCAGGGTCTCCCATCCGTCCCCCAGCATCTGGTAGGGGTTCCAGAAAAGGGATTCCGCTACCAGCAGCCCAGGGTACACGAGGAAAAGCGCTATGCATATGGCGAGCAGACCCCCTCCGAGCTGCCTCATGAAGGGAAGCGAGCGGAATATTATCGATAAGGGCAGGTAGCTCATTATCCCCCCTCCAGATATGAATGCAAGGAAGCCCATCTGTATTAGCACAGTGAGATAGGACGCGGTGTCCGTGTAAAGCGAAAAGCCCAGCACCTGCACCCAGCTCGACATCCCGGAAAAAGGCCTCGCGGTGTATCCGCTCGTCCCGTACAGGCAGAAGGTTATCGCGGGCATGCATGGGGTGCGCGAATACCTTGACGCCTCCTCCGCGACCCCGTATAGTGAGCGCGCGGCCCTCATCTCCGTCTTTATGAAATTAGCCACGTTCGCCAGGTATTTCCCCGAGGCGTTTATCACGTTGTCCTCCGGAAGTATCTCCGGGTTCGCGTATGCGTAGGGGTTGGAGGAGGCAAGCGGGTTCACCTCCTCAGGGGCGAGGCCCGCAAGGCTCCCGTACTCAAAATGGCAGAGGGAGTCGCTCAGGAACAGCACCAGAATGACGAAGAAGAAGGTGACGAACACCTGGAAAATCTCGGTCTTGGCCCACACGTTGAACTGCGGGTTGCTCAGCACCTGCCCCAGCGCGTACGCGACGGCGATCACTATTAGCGTTATCCCCAGCGAAAGCAGGGAAAGGGAATACAGCCAGCCTATGTCTGCGCAGACCATAATGCCACCTACGAAATCCTCGCCAGGGCGGAGACGTCAACCTCCACCCCGAACGCCCTTGTGAGCGGCCGCAGGACCGAAATCGCCATCAGTATGCTGAGAGCGGTATTGAATATCCCCTGCATCATGAACGTGAAGAGCAGGGGGTCCAGCATTTCCTCTTCCAGAAGGTAATCTATCTGGTCCTGTGTGTATCCGTACCCCTCCAACTCGTCCGTCTCCGGATAGTCGTATGTCTTGAACGGGTCGCAGTCCGCCGGCACGGCGAACGAGTACGTGGACTCGAAGTTCCAGGTCTCGTCCGCCTCCAGGTAGTCTATGGAGGGATAGGACGGGGAAGCAGGAATTGAAACCGCGTCCGTCATCCCCTTGGTGACCAGGGTCGCTATAGGATAGACGAAATAGAACGCGACCGCGAACGCGATGAGGACGCCCCCCGTCCCCCTGGTTATGTGGAATGTGCGGAGGAAGAGCCCCAGGGGAAGCAGCACCGGGAAGAAGAACGTGCCCGCCATCCTCAGGAGCACGGTCTGGGAGTTCAGGGCCATTATCGCCGCCGCCATCGTCCTCGCGGCGAGCGATGCTGAGGAGAACGGAATGCTTATGCTGGAGCATCCTGAATATGTGAACGCAACGCCGAACAGCCAGCAGTTCCCTGAGAGCGAGGAGAGGCTGCCCATGGGTATCGTTATCTGCCTGGTGAACTCGTCCAGCGTCTCCCACTGGTAGTCCGCGGTCGCCTGGCTCACTTTCAGGGCATAGTCAAGGTGCGTCTCCCCTTCCTCCCCGCCGAAGCCCTTTGCGAGCGACTCACCGAATTCCGTGGCGAGCACCTGCGCGCCCATAAGCCCGGCGATCATTATCGCGGTTATGACGACCTGCCACATCTCGGATATGGCCATGGCCCTCATTTGGTCCGCCTCAACCACATAGCTGATAAGATAGAATATTATGAGCACCCCGAGCCCCACGAGCGCCGCCATTATCGCGAGCGGCACCCAGTCCGGCATCTCGTCGGCCGCGAAGGAAAGCGGCAGGAGGAACAGCGCCAGAAGTAAAACCCAGGTCCTCATGTGAACCAAACCTCCGCGGAGCCGGGCTTATGCATGGGGGGTATCGCTCCGGTTTGCTTCATTGTATCATCCTCATCATCCCGGGTATGTCAATGTCCCCGCCCAGCATCGGTGACAGCGTCATTATGAACATTAGGGTAATCGCAAGGCAGAAGAACGGCAGCACGTACGCGGGCACCATCAGCTTGCTCACCGCAATCACGTCAGTCGGCCCCTTCATCCCGCCTATGCTGTTCGTCATGGAGGCCGGGTCCTGCGTCATCACCGTGGAGCTAGGCGCCCCGCACAGTGCGGTGCAGTCCACTATCATCTTCGGCTCCATCGCAAGGCCCTTCTCCGCCACAAACGCGCATTCCGTGCACTCGTCCGGGTTGTTGAACACCACGTCCGGTATTATGTATACGCAGGTCTGGTCGGCCTGCTTGCCCTCCCACAGGGCTTCCGGGTCCGCGGGATAGAACTGCGCGCATTCCTCCGGGCACGTATCGTCCGTCACCCCGCCCGTGGTCATCCACATGCACTGCGAGGGGCACTTCGCGACCCACCTCTCGTCCTCCGCATCCCATTTGGAATTCTGCGCCTGGCAGTTCTTCATGGGCGCCAGCGTGATGCACTGCTCGGGGCACCCGTAAATCTCGCTCTCGTCCAGCATCGCGTACGCGGGGTCTTCGGGCTCGAACGGCCTCGTGTTGCATATGTTCGGCTGCTCCAGGTAGCGCACGCACTCCTTCCTCTGCATCGGGATGGGGTAGCCGCAAAGGTCCAGCGGGCAGTACCCGTAACTATGGTAGTCGGCGCCCTCCCCTACGTACACCCTGTCCTCCTTCCCGAGAAGGGCCATCTTCCCCTCGGCCTCGGAGGCGCAGTATTCCTCCCTGCTCCCCCCGAATCCCTCAATTGGTACGCACCTCTCCTGGCAATAGGCGGTCTCGTTTTCCGCCACCACCCCGCAGCTGCTCTCCCTGCAATACGCGGTCTCGTCGCCCTCGTACCCGGGCAGCACCCCGCACACGTTCTCCCTGCAGTATTCCCTCGCGGAAAGCTCGCTCTCCTGGCAGTGGCTCGCCTCCACGCAGGGCCCGATGCATTCCTCCCATGCCGCTATCTCCTCCGGGTCCCCGCCCATCTCGGGCGGCGGGGAAAGCCCCCTGGAAACGCACTCGCCCTCGCATTCCCTGAAGCATTCCGAGCGGTAGTATATAACACACGGGTCCATGCACTCCACGCTCCTGCCGGCCTCGTCCACGCCGTCCCTGCACTCCTCCATGCACTCCACAAGCCTTCCGGTCTCGTCCACCGTGTCCCTGCAGTCCTGCATGCACGCGTTAGACCTGCCCGTGTCGTCTATCCCGTCCTCCTCGAGCTCCGCAAGGCATCCCTCGTAGAAGTCCTCGCGCACATCGTCCGGTGGAACCTCCTCCAGCGTGGGCTTAGAATAGTCCACTATCTTGTTGAAAGGTATGCACACCTCCGGGCAGGGCATCACCTTGCCGCTCGGCCCCTTCTGCGCCCCGTATATGGCCGCGTCCAGCGTATACCACGCCAGCGCATACGTGAGCGGGAACACTATGAGGAAGCCAAGCCCGAACGCGAGAAGGAGCCCGCCCATCTTCCTGGTGAGGAAGAAAGAACGAAGCACTATCCCGGTGAAAATCGCGATTGGCGCCACGCCGAACGTCATGAACCTCACCATGAACCTCTGCGTGTTCAGGGCGCCGAAAACCGCGCCCAGGTTCTGGAGCACCTGGTCGTACATCTCCACCCTTATCATCTCCTGCGGCTGGTCCCTGAACCTGTAGGTGAGGTAGCCGTATATGAGGTCCTGTATGCCCACCGTGCTCCCGGCCATGGCGTCGTTCGCGGTGTCTATGCTGTTTATCATCGTCGTCCTGTACGCCTTTGCCGCGGAGGCGATGTAGCTGTCCAGGTAGTCGTAGGCGATGTTGGCGGGGCAGAAGCCCGGCTTTTCGCACGAGCCCGGGAAGCTCGGCCCGAGTATCCCGGCCGCGGTTAGGTCTATGAAGCCCACTATCCCCACTATGAGTATGAGCACGAGCGCGCTCGCGAATATCTCCCCGAGCTCCACGTCCGCCCAGGCCTTAAGGTCCGGGAAGGAAAACGCGTTCGCCACCACGTACGCAAGCGCCACTATCCCGACCATGAGGAGGAGCACCATGACCGTGTATAATTGCCAGTCCTTCGCTATGCTGCCTATGAGCGTGGGGCGCTCCTGCTCCAGGGAAAGTATGTCCCCCGCCCCCATCTGCGCAATTGCGGCCGAAAGGAACAGCGCAAGCACAACAATGTCCGTGGCCCTCATGGAATCACCTTCGCCACCTTTATCAGCCCGCCCACCGCGGTCGCGAAAACGACCAGCGACAGGTTCGGCAGGAAAACCGTCTGCAGCAGGTAAACCGCCGCGTCCTCGAACGAAACCCCGGTGTCGTCCAGCCCCCCGGTGAACCACGGCACCTCCGTGCCCCTCATCGAGGAGTTCACCGCATACGTGAACGGTATCACCACGTATAGCGCCAGCGCAACGGCCAGCACCATGTTCCCAGCGTCCCTCGCCTAGGGCACGCAGCGGAGCACCAGCCCGAGCGGCACCATCACGCCCAGCGCAATCTGCGGCAGCAGCTTTATTATGTTATACTGGACGCCCGCGCTCACGTACCCCGCCATCACCATGTCGAAAAGTATCTCAAGGTGCCGGGCGTACGCGTTGTTGTACGCCTCCCACCAGTAGCTCTCGCCCCCCAGGAAAGGCACCTGGTACGCGGTGTAATAAGCCGCCTCGAACTTGTACTCTATGGAGCGCTTCATTATCTGCGTGAGCATCGTGCCGCCGTCCAGCCTAAGCTCGCGCATGTAGCGGAGGGAGGCGGACTGCATGTCCTCGCCCGCGGCGTCGCTCGCGAAGATGCACATGCTGTGGAATATCCCCTGTATGGACAGCACGAGCAGCACCGAAACGAATGTGTGAAATATCTGGTCCTTGCTGAACACGAGCATGCGCGGGTCCCTGGTGAACCCCCCGGCCATGTATGCTATCGCGGCCACGGCTATGGAAAGCGCTATCGCCGCGCCTATTATGGGCAGGGACTCCTCGAAAGCGGCGGTCGCCTCCTCGTCAAATATCCCGCAGCCCCCGGATGGGGCCCCGGCATCGTCTGCCGCGAATGAAACCGAAAGGAAAAGGAGAACGATGAGAATCGCCGCGCCCTTCATGTGAACCAAACCTCCGACAAACGGGGCTGCATGGGCCGTTTCGGCATGGCTTCGCATGCTTCTCCGGTTTGCTTCATCATATCATCCTCGTGAGCCCCCCGAAGGCGTATTCGCCCCCGAGCGCGGTGGATATCGCCTTGGTGCCGCTGTATGTTATTATCGCTATGACCACTATGGAGATTATTGAGAACGTGGTTATCTCGCTGACCGCCGGGAAGAGGATGCTCGCTATTGGCGCAATCGTCCTGTCGTATATCTCCCCCGAGTCCACGGTCTCGAGCATGCCCGTGAGTATGGATGCGTAGAGCATCTGCAGCCCGTAAATTATGAAGGGCCAAATCCAGCTCACGAAGAAATTGAATTCCTGGAAGAAGGTCGCGAAGAAAGTCGGCGCCGAGAAGATGAGCCCGTAAATTGCGCCCCAGAAAATCTCCCCGAACCCGAATATTATCTTCACCGCGGTGTTCTGGCAGAGCCCGCTCACTAGCCCGGCGCTCTGCTCGGTGAAGAGGGCGGGGTCCACGTTTTCGTAGAATTTCTCGGACCGAGCCAGCCCTACCATGCTTCCCGGCCCACCGAACCCGGCCAGGTCCCTCATCTCCCCCACCACCATGAGCGACGCGGGCAGCATGAACAGCCCCCCGAGGCTCAGAGCTATTAGGGTGTCGCCCGCCTTCTTGGTGAGGGGGAATATCCTGAACACGAAGCCCAGGGGAAGGAGGAACCCTGGCACCACCTCGCTTATGTATATGAGGAATACCTTGACCATCCTTACGCTCAATATCTGCATGGTTATCTGGGAGGCGCTCATGCTGAGCCCCTGCAGCACGGGCGAGAGCCCGTAGTACGGCATCATGTCCCGTGCATAGTAGATCGCAGGCTGGAGGAAGAAGAACTTTATCGGAGGCAGGGAAAATGTGACGCTGACCGCGGTCCCCTGCTGGACCGCGACCGAGAAGTACGCCTCGGCTATCTTCCCATAGACCATCTCCAGGTCTTCGAGTATGGGGTCCAGGGATGCGGAGCCCAGCTCTATGGAGGCGGAGCCCACATCCGTGACGCTGCCATAGCCCGTCATGCCGACCAGCATCCCGTTCGCGGTCACCGCGGCCCCGTACACTATCGCGACTATGACGACCCCGGCCACCGTCTCCCTGAGCATCTCCTTGCTCCACGCGATTGCCGAGGGGTTCTGTATAGCGCTGGAAACCGCGTATGCGAGCGCCACCAGCCCTATCGAGAGAAGCATCACT
>JAXDAS010000102.1:0-4170 GCA_034679605.1 Microcaldota archaeon | reverse complement strand
CTGTGAAAAGATACGAATCCTTCTGCCCGGACTGCGGGCATTCCGTTTTCTCAGGCAAAAGCAGGAATCCTTTGAAGGATTTCCCGACCCTCCGCAACCAATACGAGATGGCGGGCGGAAAATTGCTCTGCCCGAATTGCAAGGGGATAAACCCTCTCCGCTCACGGCGCGCCTAATCTACTGCGAAACGAACGCTCCCACAACCCTCAGTTTCTGGTTGCTCGGGTCCAGCACGATGATCCTGTCGCGGCTCCGGAAAGAAAGGGGCGTGTCGCATTTCAATTCCGTCTCCGAGACCCTGCACTCCAAAAACTGGAAGTTCAGGCACGCATGGACTTTTCGGTCCAAATCGTCCTTGAAGAACGGGCTCCTCTCGAATTTCCCGAGCACGGAATTGTCCACCTTATTCTCCGCCCTGAAGCTCAGCAATTGCCCGCGCTCAATCTCGTCCCCCTTGTATGAAATGCCGAAGCGCGAGCCCTCACCGCACTCCTCCGAATCCTTGTCGTGTAGCTGTATGCTCTTCACTTCCACATTTTTCTTTCCCGGGAAGAATAGAAGCTTATCATGCTTCTTCATCTTCCCCTCCTTCACCAATCCGAGCGCGACGCTCCCCACGCTTTTTACCGAAAATGCCTTGTCCACCAGTGCGAAGAGCTCGCTCTCCCCGCTCCCCTCAACATCCGCATTCAGTATTTTCTCCCGCGCCGCCTCAAATGAATCAAATTTCTCATATTTGTCCAGCACCGTTCCCTTCACGGGTAGCGGAACCGAACTTATGAGAATGCCCCTTTCCTTCTTCGCCGCCTCCAGCGCGACAATCATCTCCCCAACGAACTGGTTGAGCGCATCCACCGCAACCACCACCAAATCCGCCGCATATATGCTATATATGAGGGGCTGCACTTTCTGCGGGTAAAGAGTGGGCTCTATTATGGTCTTAATCTTCCCCCCGTAATTTATGGAATAGAAACTGATGTCGTCCTGCCCCGTTTCTTTTCCCAGCGCCTTGCAAATCTCCTTCCTTTTTTCCGCAGAATCCGAAAGTATGGTTATTATCATCCAAATCATCTCTTCCTGTGCTTCGCGAAGCATTCCCTGCAATAGATAGGCCTTCCCACCGTGGGCTCAAAAGGCACCTCGCAGTCCTTCCCGCAGCTCGAGCAGGTGGCGGGCCACATCCTCCTCCCCTCCTTGTTTTCGCTCTCATCCATGAAAATTACCCCATTAGAAGATAAATATTAGAAATTATAAATGCCCTACTTCTGCCTTTCCCGCGCCGCCTCCCCTCCCATGAGCGCGATTTTCAATAGCAGGATAAGCTCCGCGCCCGCCTGCACTGTGACCACGTTCGCAACGAAGCAGATGGAATACGGCCAGTAGGCCGGAATTGCAAACACAAGCGGGCCAAACGAGTATAGGAACGCCTTCACATACCTTGCCAGCGTCCTCTTTCTGTAAAGGGAGAAGTTTATGGCCGAAAGCAAAATTGAGAGTATCCAAAGCCCGTATTCGGCCCCTGGCGGAACCGCGAAGGTATTGAGCATGTACGGGAACCTGCACACCCCCGCCCCGGGTGCGCCTCCGTACACCCCTATCCACGCGTCCTCAATCCGGTACCCCGCCTTTGAGGCCTTCAGCCCAATCGTCCCCTGATTCATGAAAGTGTGCCTGAAGTATCCCTGCGCGTCCGTGGTGACGGTATCCCCGTTTATATACACGGTTGCAAAGGGAATCCCGTTTCCCCTGCTGTCCACGAGCCTTATGGTGGTTTCCTCCCCCACCAGTATCCTGCCATCAAAGCTGAAGAAGCCCAATTTCAGCACATCAAAGAGCTTTCCTATCCTGTCGAATCCTTCCTTCTCCCCGTAAATAAGCCCATCATACGGGAACCTTATGGTGAAGAACCCGTTTCCGTTCGTAATCGTAGTCTGCCCATCGTTGGTGGTGATGGTTGCCCCATCCACACCCGCCCCTCCGTTATCCACGAGCTGGAGCAATCCCGGGCTCCCCTCCACCAGCGTCCCGTCTATAAGAACCATATCCAGGCCCCTGGGGACGCACACATGCTCCGAGCAGACCGAGCCGGAGGCGCAGTCCGCGTCCAGGCAGCACTGGTAGGATGTGCACACGTGCCCGGAGATGCTTCCGCACGGACAGTCAATCTTCCTGCATTCCCAGCCCGAGCACTCCTCGTCGCCCGCGCAGTCCGCGCTGCCCCTGCAATAGACGCAAATCCCAGCGTTGCAGACGCCGCTGTCGCATTCCCCGTCCCTTCCGCACGTCTCGTTCTGGTCCTTCTTGGGCTCGCATGTGCCCGCATCGCAGAACTCGCCCGGCGGGCAGTCCCCATCAGTTGCACATTCCGCGCCCACCCTCACTATGAAGTCCCTGTATGCCGACGCGTGGGCGCTGTTCGCATAGACCCTTATCACATATTCCCCAGGCCCGTCCGCGGTGAATGTAATGTTTATCTCCTTCGAGTTTCCGCTCACTATGTTCGGTATGGTTCCGGAGCCGCATGTGAATCCGGACGGGCAGGAAACCACGTGCACCAGCACATTGGATTCCGAATAATCGCCGTTGTTGTCCACCACGACCGGAACGGTGAACGTCTCCCCTGCATCCACCTCAATCACTCCAATCGGCTCTATGAAGAGGGAGTGGTCCCTGTCGTGCCCTCCGGGAGGCGTGGGCGACGGGCACGTGTAGTTGATGTCCGCATAAATGGTGTATTGCACCGGCGCGCCGTTGTTCGGCAGCATCAACTGGTAATCGCTCAATGTTCCGTTCCAGTCCGGCCGGTCGTCCACCACGAGCGTCGCAAACACAAGGTTCCCAGCCGCATCGTTCAGGTATCCCTCCCTGAAATCCGTGGAGCTCGCATTATTTGCATAAGTGTAGGTGGTGGGCACCGAATTTACGGTCTGCGCATTGAGCTGGAAAGTGCTCGTGAGAGTGAAGGTGCCGCTGCCTCCGCTACTTCCCGGTATGAACGCATCAAGCTGGGCGAGGTTTCCCGCGGAATAAGGCGCAGTGGCCGCGGTATCGTTCACCGCCATCACGTGTATCCTTATAGAGGTATAATTGCAGGGCGGGCTGTCCACCACTATATTGATTAGCTCCACCTCATTCCCGTTCACGGTATGAGTGTATGTGCTTCCCGCGCCGAGGACCACGTTCCCGTAAATGCCGTCCCAATACTGCGAAATGTCCGTTCCGTTGAACATCACCTGCGTGACGTTTCCTCCTTCACCGGTAATTTGGGCGAACAGCATCCCGAATAGCAAGAGTGCGGCGAATGCGCTTCTCATCGCCCATAACGCGTAGATTAGGTTTATTAACCTTGTTTCTGAACCCTACCCCATGGGTGGGCTCCGCTACAGGAGAGGAAATCTATATTCATCTTTACCGATACCCCTACTGATGGCGCTGTTCCTCACCCTCTTCGCCGTGGGCCCTGAGAACATAACTGACAACCAAAGCGGGGGCAACCTCTCGGAATTCGTGCCGGTGGACGAGCTGCTCAACATGACGGAAAATTTAACCCCCGACGGCAACGGCGCGGTTGAGGAGTTCGTGGACGTGGGCGAGTTCCTCGGTGCGAACGAGACCCTTTTGGAAGAGAACATAAGCGAGGATATCCCGGTCCCCGAAGAAAATTACACCGGAGATATCATCATTGCGGAGGAAAACTCCACAGAAGAAACTATCCTTCCGGAGGAGAATGCCACGGAGGAAATCCTCCCCGAGGAGTTCGTTCCCGTGGATGATTTCCTAAATAAAACCGGCGGGTACAACGAAACCACTTCCGAAGCCAACGAAACAACCGTTCTTCCCTCTGAAAACCTCACCCCAGAAAACATCACCCTTGAGAACCTCACCTCCGAAAACACGACTTCCCTGAACGAAACCCTCCCGAACGGGATGGCGTTCCCGGGCCTTGGAAGGCTGGACATCCCGCGCGGATGGGCGGGCGAACGCGCGAACATGAGCTTCTCGCTGCGCGGCTCGGACGGACGGGAGTTTCCCGCCAGCATAACCATCAGGCGCGGGGGCTCGGAGCGCTCCTTCGAGGTCCGCCAGGACATTTATGCGTATGAGATTCCCCGCGGGAAATACGACATCTCAATCATTCCTGGGAAAATCTCCGTAAAACCCGGCAGTGAA
>JAXDAS010000101.1:0-6082 GCA_034679605.1 Microcaldota archaeon | reverse complement strand
CGGCTCCCTCCTTAGCATCCTGGAGATGGTGCGCTCCGGCACCACCTGCTTCAACGAGATGTACATCGCGCACATGGACGAGGTTTGCAAGGCCATGCTGGAAACCGGGATGCGGGCATCCGTGGGTTTCGGGATGTTCGACCTCGTCAAAAAAACAGATGCGAAGGACGAACTGCAAAAAGGGACTTCCCTCGCTGAAAAATGGTCCAACAAATCCCCTCTTCTGAAAATGCACATCGCCCCCCATGCGCCCTACACATGCTCCGGGGAATTACTCAAGGCCGCAAAGGATTATGCAAGGAAGAAAAACCTCAAGTTCCACATCCACGTTTCCGAAACAAGAAAAGAGGTTTTCGATTCCCTCCAGCAAAAAGGGAAGCGCCCCGTGGAGTATTTGCATTCTCTGGGCGTTGTTGACGACAACACCATCCTTGCGCACGGCTCCTGGGCCACGAAGAGGGAATCCGTCCTTGTGGGAAGGGCGGGCGCAACTATCTCCCATAATCCCGTTGCAAACCTAAAGCTCGCAACAGGGGGCATCTGCCCCCTCCACGAATACCTGGAGGCAGGCGCAAACATATCCCTGGGCACGGACGGGACCGCAAGCAACAATTCCCACAACATGGTGGAAACGATGAAGTTCGCCCACCTTGTGCAATCCCACCTCTACTGGGACCCGCTCCGCATTTCCATCCAGAACGTATGGGACTTCGCAACCATAAACGGCGCGAAGGCCCTGGGCTTCGATGCCGGAAGCATTGAAACCGGGAAGGAGGCGGACATCGTCCTTGCGGACCTGCGCTCCCCGAACCTCTCGCCGCTCCACGATGCGCGAAACCTCCTCTTTTCCTTCCATCCGGGCAACATAACGGATGTCATAATCGCCGGAAAGCCCGTCCTGCGCCATGGGAAGTTCACCGAATTGGACGAGCAGAGGATAGTTGAGGATGCGCAGAAGCAAGCCGAAGATTTGGTGAATTCGTGAAGGAAAAAATAACCGAGGAAATGGTTTACAAGTGGTACAGGGACTTCCCGAACCCGAAGCCCTCCACCTCCATATCCATCCGCAGCCTAATCATAGTCATAGAATCCGCGATGATCGCGGCGAAGGATGTGAAGGGAAGCGGCGTCTCCTTCCTCAAGCCGTCGGATTTCGGCATAGACTGGAAGCTTTCCAAGGACGCCCTCTTTCTCCACGCCCCTTCCAAGGATGAGGATTTCATCTACATACTGGACCCGGGCTCCAAAAAAATAGTGCGCCTCGACCTCTATTTTGAGGGCGACTACTTCTGCTTCTATTCCAAGGATTACCCCCTTCCCTTCGCGCTTTCCAAAAGCTTCTGCGCCTCCGCATACAAGGAGAACCTCCTTCTCGTGGATTCAAAGCGGAAGAAATACGTTTTCACAAGCGAGGAGGGCGAGCGGGTCTCTGCCCCCATAAAAATTAGGGAATGCCTCGGCTGCGCCGTCATAGGCCCGGATGGGGGCCTGGCCTGCGATTCCGAGAGGATATTCATGTTTTTGGGCGGGGGGAGGGCGGAGATAAACCTAAACGAGATAACGAACGAAAAGCTTTCCAACCCCATTTTCGGGGCTGGGAAATCCAAAAATTATAAATGGGCGGCCATAAAGGACAGGGACTGGGACTTTTCCGTCCTCATAAGCGTTAGCGGAAAGGAAAAGTTCTCCTACACGCGTTTCCCCCTTAACGAATTGAGGGGAAGGCCGCTCCTCTAGGGATGCACCCTTGTCCTATCTCTCGGGAAAAGCATACATTCCCGGATATTCTCCCTGTTCGCAACCTTCATCGTTAGCCTTTCCAGCCCGATGCTCCATCCCGCGTGCGGCGGAGCCCCGACCCTGAAGGAATCTATGTAGAAGTCGAAGTTGCGCGGGTTCAGGCCCCTGCTTTCCAATTGCTTTTCCAATAGTTCGTGAATATGTATCATCTGAGCGCCGTATGCGATTTCCAGCCCTTTATAGAGCAAATCATACGCCTTGCAGACCTTCTCGTTCCCCTCCACGGGCATGGAATAGAAGGCGCGCACATTAGTCGGCCACTCATGGATTATGAACAAATCCTCCTGCAGGATTTCCCCCAGCTTCTTCTCCGCCTCCTTGCTGAAGTCCTCGCCCCATTCCATCTTGAAGTTGTTTTCTCCCAGCAAATCCACCAGTTCCGTATAAGTGTGCCTCGGAACCTCCTTTGGCGCCTCGAATTCCGGATTCACCAGCGCCAGCTCGTCCTTCATCTTCTCCACATTCTTCAAAATATGGAGAGAAACATCCGAAAGAACGTCCATCGCGTCCTTATCGTCCGCGAAGCCCATCTCTATATCCATCTGGATTACTTCATTCAGGTGGGTCGTGGTGTGGTGCTTCTCCGCCCGGAAGACCGGGGAGGTTATGAAGACCTTGTCCAGCCCTCCAACCACTGCCATTTGTTTATAGAGCTGTGGCGATTGCGCCAGGAAAACCTTCTGCTCGAAATACTCGACCGCGAACACTTCCGTCCCCCCTTCCGTTGCCGCGGCAACGATGGAAGTGGGGTGTATCTCCATAAACCCGTTGTGTACGCACCTTTCCCTGAAGCTGCGCACTATCTCCGATTTGATGTTGAATATCGCGTTAACGTCCCGCTTCCTCAAATCCAGGTAGCGGTAATTGAGCCGGATGTCCAATTCGCTCGGCACCATCCCAGTGGGGTCCACGGGCAGTTTCCTGTCAACTTTTGAGAGGACCTCCACTTTGGAAGGGGATATCTCCACCCCGTCCGGAGCAATTTTGTTCTCTTTCACCAGCCCGGTGACGCTGATTACGTCCTCCTTGTTCCTCTTCATCGCCTCCATCGCTTCGTCCGGGACGGCGCCCTTCTTCGCGGTGACCTGCACTATGCCCGTGCGGTCCCTGAGCTGGATGAAAATGAGCTTCCCCAGGTCCCTTATCTCGTGGACCCAGCCCGCGACCTGCACCTCCTTTCCCGCGTTCTTTTTCGCTTCCCTTATGTAATGGTTTCTAAGCATATCCACACCGTTCCAGATTCATGGAAATAAAATGAAAATAAAAAAGATTATTTTGAAATAGTGATCTCCATCGCGGAAACCTTGCTCTTGGTCCCGTCCTCGGAAGGCAGCTCTTCCGTCTTGATGTCTATGTTCGCGACCTTCACGTCCGGGACGAAGCGGTTCCTCACTATCTCCGCGACATCCACAGCGCGGGAGATGAGCTTCCCCCTTGCCTTCACGACAACCGAGGGCGCGCCGTTGTTGAACTGCGTCACAACCGCCAGCACGTAGCTCATTACGCCCTTCTTCCCTACGTAAATTGTGTTTTCAGGCCTTTGTTCCCCTTCCATGGTTTTCACCCGGTTTTCTGCAGTCACAGTGGGATGGCAGCAACCGCGCCCTCCCCCTCCAACCCTTTAGAAGAATACTTTTATATTCATTAGCACCGCCTAATTAGTCCGTTGTGTGGATTATGCCAACAAGAGTAGCCATACTCGATAGGGAATTGTGCATACGCGAGCGCTGCCCTTACCAATGCATAAAGGTCTGCCCCCCCAACCGGATGGGAGACGAATGCATAGTGGTAGAGGAATCCACGCAGTTCCCGGTGATTGCCGAGCCCCTGTGCATCGGTTGTGGCTTATGCGTGAAGAAGTGCCCGATGAATTGCATCACCATCATCAATCTGGCCGGAGAGGAAGGCAAGCCCATCTACCAATACGGAACCAACCAGTTCCGCCTGTACAATTTTCCCCTCCCCGCGGAAGGGGTATGCGGAATTGTAGGGAAGAACGGAATCGGGAAAACAACCGCACTCGGCATACTTTCCAGAAAAATCACCCCTAATTTTGGGGAATTCACAGAACACAAATGGGACGAAATACTTCCCAGGCTCTCCATTTCCCAGAAGAGGTATTTCGAAGCCGCGGGAGAGAAGCAGAAGGTGAGCATGAAGGTCCAGAACGTGGAGCAGATTCGGAAAGCCGCCGCCCGAAGCACGGTTGATTCCCTCCTCACAAAAATGGACGAGAGGAAGGCAAAAGACGAGTTGGTGAAAAAGTTCGGCTTAACCCCTATTTTGAAGAGAAAGATTACGCAGCTCAGCGGCGGAGAACTCCAAAAGGTTTCCCTTGCCGCCGCCCTCCTCAAGGATGCGGACATCTACTATCTGGATGAGCCGAGCAACTATCTGGACATAGAGGAAAGGCTCAAGTCCGCCCTCATTTTGAGGGAGTTCGGGGAAGGGAGGAAACTGATGGTCGTGGAGCACGACCTCGCGATCCTGGATTACATGAGCGATTACGTATTCATCTTCTACGGGGAGGAGAACGCATACGGGACCTCCTCCGGCATTAAGCCGGTCCGAAACGGCATAAACGAATACCTCTCCGGATTTTTGAAGGAAGAAAACATAAAGTTCCGGGACCGCGAAATCCGGCTTTCCGGCTTCAGCGAGAGGGAGAGGAAAGGAAAAGTGAAGGTCTCCTATCCCAAATTGAAAAAGAAGCTCGGGGATTTCTCCCTCTCCTGCGAGGCCGGGGACATACGCGAGGGTGAGATAGTGGGGATAGTGGGGAAAAATGCGGTCGGAAAGACCACCTTCATCAAGCTTCTCGCCGGGGTTGAAGACCCGGACGAGGGAACAGGGCTTCCTTCCCTCAAGATCTCCTACAAGCCGCAGTACATAGAGCCTAAGGATGGGGTGACTGTGGAGGAGATGTTCTCCTCTTCCGAAATAGATTCTTTCATCTCGGAAAAGGCAAGGCGCGAGCTGGGCATAATAAAACTCATGGAAAAGCCCCTCACCTCCCTGAGCGGAGGCGAGCTCCAGAGGGTCTCCATCGCCTATGCCCTGTCCCAGAAGGCGGACATCTTCCTTTTCGACGAGCCAACCGCATTCCTGGACATAGAGCAGAGGCTGCGCTTCTCCGACCTACTCCGCGCAATAATCGGGGAAAGCGAGAAGAGCGCGTTCGTGGTGGACCACGACGTGGTCTTCATGGACTCCATAGCAAACCGGCTCATAGTCTTCGATGGGGAAAGCTCGGTCCATGGCCATGCTTCCTCCCCGTACAATAAGATAGAAGGGATGAACGCCTTTCTCTCTATGGCGAACATAACCATGAGGAGGGACAAGGATTCCAAGCGCCCCAGGATAAACAAGCCGGAAAGCGTATTGGACAGGGAGCAAAGAAGCTCAGGCAACTTCTATTCCCGCGAGAACTAGGCCCTGCCCACGCCGATTATTTCCCCGTTCTTGGCTATCTCCACGTCGTATCCATAACCGGCGGTTTCGCTGCGCCAGGAAACGGTCCATTTCCCCTCCTCCCCAGCCACCGAAGGAACCGCATCCGCATACCTCGTTACAAACGCGTTTACGGACGTGGTCCCGGCGTTGGTATGCGAGGCGATTATGGCCTCCTCCGGGAAGGCTATGGCGCAACCCGCTCCCTCGCAAACCGAGCACCCCACCGTGATCCTCTCCGGGGGCTCAGGCACGAAGTTTTGCTCTGGATAATAATAGGTGTAATGCGTCCTTTTCGGGCAGGGCGTGCTTAGCCCCTCGCTCGCCCTCGCCTTTATCAGGAAATAAGGATTCCCCTCGCCGTTCATTTTTTCCTCCCAGAAGAATATCTCCACCACGTCGGCATCAGGGTTCTTCGCCCTCAGGTCCTCCAGCACGTAGGTCCTGGCATCGTCAGAGAGGACCTTCGTCTCGTAGAACTTCATGCCGGCGGCTATGAGGATGGCTATGACGATGAGCCCGAAGATGTACACGACCAGTCTCCTCTGCTGCATTGTACCCCAACCAGTTTTGGATGGAAAACCTTAAATACCAATTCAGCACCATAATTTACCATGGATGTTCAGTGTACGAAACCATGGAGAATCGTGGTTTCAATAGCCGTGGTCTGCCTGATAACGGCAATCCTGATAGAGTTTTTCTTCATGGACATCTTCTCCGCCCACGTCTCGGTCCAGAGCCTTGAGTATTTCACGCTCATATCCACCTTCATACTTTTGACGGACATCTACCTTTCCTTCCTGAAATCCGCGGACAAAAAGGAATTCCTTAA
>JAXDAS010000100.1:0-2956 GCA_034679605.1 Microcaldota archaeon | reverse complement strand
TTTGCGTACAGGACGCAGAAGCTGATTGAGAAGTTTTATGCTAATTCCGTTCCGGAAGCGAAACTGTATGCGGAGGACGAGGCGCAGGTCGTGCGCATTTCCGAGTATGCGGGAAGGATTTCGGAGGAGATGGACAAATACGAATTGAGGCGCGGGCTGGAGCTGCTCATGGAATTGTCATCTTCCTTCAACAAATACCTAAGCGACAGGGAGCCCTGGAAGAATGAGGGGAAGAGGGCGGAAACCCTCTATGTGTGCTCCCGCGGATTGAGCGCGCTCGCGATTCTTTCCGAGCCGTTCCTTCCCTTTACCGCGGAAAAGATGAGGAAGGCGCTGGGGCTTGGGAATGCGGGATGGAAGGATGCGGACAAGGAATTATTGAGGCCGGGGGCGAAATTGACTCCGCCCGAACAGCTGTTCAGGAAAATAGAGGAGAAGAAATAGAAAATCTACTTCACGAGGATTCCGTTCACCACGCCGTCCTGCCCGACGCGGTTGGTGACGCGCACCTTCCCGGCATCGGTGTTCAGGATTGCCCCGCGGGTTATGATGTTCTGCCTGGCGTACTGGGGGTTGTGGCTCTCCACAACGGAAAGGATTTTGGCCTTCTTTGTTTTTCCGTCCATGAGGACATTTACGAAGCCGGCCCTCCTTGCCTTTACCTTGGTGGTTCCGCCCCTCCCCCTTTTCAGGTAGCGGTCCTCCCCCTCATTCACCTTCGTGGCCGTGAAGCCTCCGCCCATGTGGGCGAGCTTCTTGTCGCGGAACTTCGCCTTCCTTCCGCCAGTTCCTGCGGAAACCTTCTTCCTTGACGGCTCGTGATATTGATAAACCATAGATTCACCTAAAATAGGTAGGAATAAAATTACTCCGTATGTTTTATAAGAGTATGCTCATCGTCCGAGGGGAAAGCAGGATTGGCGCGGAGGAATTGCTGCGAAGGGCGATGCGGAAAAAAATCATTCTGCTGGATGCGAAAAAGGTTGGGTCGCGGGAGGAGCTGGAACTGGCTCATGCCCTGGCGAAAAAGAGCCTGGAGGAGGGGACTGCGGTTTCCGAAAAAATGGAAATTGAGTTTGTGCTGTGGCTCTCCGGGAAGAAGGACATAAGGAGAGCGTTCGAGGAAATCGGGTTGGGCGGGAAGGAAAAGGAATTCATCGCGGTTTCCTTCGGGATGGGGAAGAGGGAACTGGCTGCGGAGCTGGGGATGAAAGAGAAAAAATTAGGGCTGGAAAAGGACGCGGGATGGGGGGCTGTGGAACGGATTAGTTTGAGCAGGATTTCATGACTATTTAATTTACATATTTTATTATTTTTTAACACAACTCTTATGAATGTTTTCCTTGAAATCAGATGCGTGGATTTGAGGATATTGGCTTTTCCCATGGCGATTGGGATTGCGCTTTTCGCGTGGGGGAATTACCTCGGCGTGCTGAAAACGGAGGAGGGGGCGAAGCAGAGGATTACACTGGTTTTCCTTTCGGTTCTGCTTCTTTTTTCCGCGGGGTTCGCGATGAGGCTGGGCGGAGCCGGGGAGATGATAAGCCTGGGGTTCTATCTTACGGACTTCTCATTCCTCATGGCATACCTTCTGATTGCGGTTGCTGCATTGCTTGGGCAAATTAAATATCAGTCCTGAGCCTCCGACGTAGAAAGCTATTTAAAATGTTTAATTAAGTATATACTTATGGAATTTGGTGCGGCCAGCGCTATTCCTGAGAAATACAGGCATATTCTTGCGGATGAGGGGCTAGTGGGAAGGCTGGCATACAGGCTCAGCCTGCATTCCATCGGCCCGGAGGACGAGAAGGCCGTCGCCTCTGAATTCAGGTCATTGATAAGCGACCTTGCGAACGAGAGGATGCTCGGTAAGCTGGTGGAGATGCGGGAGAGGGCAGAGGGGAAGGAAAGGAAGGTTGTCCAGGCCGCGCTCTTCGAGGCGCTGGAGAGGATAGGGAAAAACGGCTCGATAGAGGGGCCGGCGGAGTTGCTGCGCAGGGACGACCTCCCGCTGAAGATAAGGAGGGCGGCGGAGGACGCGATACTGGAAGGGATGGAAATCTGCTGCGGCGGGGGAAGGGTTTCGCTCGTCGTGGGGCTGCTGGGGATGGAATGGCTCTCCGAGGAAATCCACGCAAAGGCGCTCGAAGTGGCGGGAAGGAGCCACTACGTGGATTATGCGGAATACATGGAGAAAGCGATAGCGCTGCTGGGAATGGAATGGGCATCCCCGGAACTCAGGGAGGACGCCAGGGGAGCCCTTCTTGAATGGGGCATAGCCAGGTGCCTGGACAGGGCAGATCCCGACGACACCTGGACGCTGCTTGGGCTGGATGAGAAGGGGAGCACGGTCATCAAGGAGCTTGACAAGGGGAAGATGGTTTCCCTTGTGCTAGGGCTGATTCCGAATGAGAACGCGGGGGAGGCGGTGCGGACGAAGGCCGTGGAGGCCGCGGTAGCGGCACAGTACATCGAGAGGGAAAGGATAATCGAGGCCCTGGAGGATGCGCTGGAGAGGGAGATGCCGCCTGCGCTCATGGAGGCGGTCGGGAAGGCCCTGGAAACCTGCGGGGCGCAGAAATTCGCGGTGGAATGCTCCGGGAAGACCCCCGAAGAGCTGGTGGCGATGCGCGCATCTGCGAAGACGGGGGAAAAGAGGTTCGTGGACGAGGCAATCATCAGCAGGTTCCGGGAGTGGGGGGAGGGAGGGCGCGCTGAGGGGCTCGTGGCCATGCTGGAGAGGAAGGACCTGAGCCAGAGGCTCAGGAGGGAAGGGGAGAGGGAGCTGCTGGATGCCGTCGATTTCCGGGCAGGCGCAGGAGACACGGGCGCGCTCCTGAAAATCCTGAAGAAGGGGTGGCTTCCGGAAAAGGTGCGGATGAGGATAATTGAAGCTGCGACGGACGACCCGCATGCGGACTGCATGAGGCTTGTGGAGGCCCTGGGGGACGTGCTG
>JAXDAS010000099.1:0-4342 GCA_034679605.1 Microcaldota archaeon | reverse complement strand
CTATTATTATGCGTTTTTTGAAGAAGGGCGCATCGGTTACAAAGGTTTCCCCTTCCCCGCCTTCCAGGAATGGGTGAATGCCTTTCTTCTGCACCATTTGGAATTTTGTTCCGAGAAGCTCGGGGCCGAGCCCCTCCGCGGAAACCGCGATGATGTATGTCTCAAAATACTGTAAAACTTCGGAATACATCGGCTCCTTCTTCCTCCAGAGCGGGGAATATGTGGGAATTCCGAGCGATTCTCCGATTGCATCTATTCTTTGCTTTTGGTAGTCGCTGTCTATTGCTCCCGTAAAGATGCCCTGGATGTCTAAATCAGAAAGGGCATTTTCCAATGCGTCCAATTCTTCCTGCCCTTCCTTGGGTTTTACGAAAATCTGGGGAATCTGCATCGCCTCTGCCTGCAGTTTTGTCCACTCTATGTTCGGGTGGTGGAACATCATTGAGTACTCCGCGGGCTTAATCGTGACCAGAATTGGGGACCACGCGCTCTCAAGCGCGGAGAATACGGAAAAGCAGGAATCCTTTCCCCCTGAGAAAAGGCAGGCGACCTGCACTTCACCCACCGAAGGTGAGCTTTATCCAGAGCATGAAGGCGAGCCCTATGAGGAAGGTGAAGAAGGTCAGGATTTTTGCAGACCCTTTGGTCTTGTGCACCTCGGGGATGAGGTCCGCCCCGGCTATGTAGATGAATCCTCCCGCGGCGATGGGAAGGAGCATCGAGGCGTACTGCTCGGAGGAAGCGGCGAGGAAGACGCCGAGGAGCGCCCCTATTATGACCGTGGATTGCGCAAGGAAGGACCAGAGCAGGGCCTTCTGCTTGTTCTGCCCGCCATGGATGAGCACCCCGAAAATCCCGAGCTGCTGGGGGAATTCGTGGCCCCATATTACGAGCGCGGTCGCGATACCGAGCGGTATGCTCGCTATGAAGGCGGCGGCCATCACCAGCCCGTCAATCATGTTGTGGATGGCGTCCCCGATTATCATCGTATAAGTAAAGGGGTGGATTTCGCAGTCCTCGCAGTGGTGCCAGTGGAAATACCCCTCTATAGCGAGGAAGGCGACAAACCCGCCCACTATCAGGAAGGACATCTGCATAGGCTCGAAGAACTCTATTGCCTCCGGGATGAGGTGGAAGAAGGCGCCGCCAATAAGTGCTCCGCCTGCAAACGCGGTGAGGTAGAAGGCGAGCTTCTTCACCAAATCGTCTTTAAGGTAAAATGAGAAGAGGCCTGCAAATCCCAAAAGGGCGTCTATAAGTGCGGCGCCAATAATCCAAAAGAACAATTCCATATCCTTGACCCAGCCTTTTTTGTGCGGGGAATGTTTTTAACGCTTCTGAGTGCAAATACGCTGGGGATTTAAATGAAGGAACTAATGCTGCTTATGGTTTTGGTTGCCGCTTCCTTTGCGTGGGAGAACGCGGCCACTGCGGACATGCTGCAATCGGAATATGAGTATGCGGCTTGCAACGTGCAGTTCGCGAGGGACTATGTGGATTTGAGGGGGGAGTGCGGCCGCATGCACGAGACGCACGTGTTCGACTTCTCGGACCGCATGGAGGAGATAGACGACGCGCTTGAGGATGCGCAGGAGGGCGCGGAGCAGGGGAACCGGCTTGAGTACGGGGGTGCGATGTTCAGGCTGAACGCGAACATGGCCGGGCTCGTGCTGGAAGTTATCGGGGACGCCCTGACCAACAAGAGCCAGGGGTACAGGAACTGCGTGCAGGGGGATGTGCCAGGATTGCAGGAGGAGCTTGAGACCTGCAGGGCAGGGGCTTTTGAAACTGGAAAAGAGGCGGCGCATGGGTACCTTGCGAATGACATCGCGGAAGGGGAGAGCGAGGTTGCGGAGCTGGAGGCGATGGGCGCGGATACGCTCGGGATGGAGGGCGTATTGGATGATGCGCGCGCGATGGATGATGACATAGACGCGGCGTATGATTCGCACCAGGTGCCTGAGGTGAAGAAATTGTATGACAGGCATTCCAGGCTAATGTTGCTCTTTAGGCTTGAGAAGATGATTTCCGTGATTGATTATGCGGAGCCGATTATAGAAGCGGGGACGAATGAGAATAAGGAGGACCTTTTGGAGGACATGGCGGACCTGAAGGGGGATGTGGAGGATTTGACGGATGAGTGCGCGTATTCCTCTAACGTGGGTTCCGGGTATGCGGCAGAGACAAACCAATGCTGGGTGGAGGGGCTTTCCCTGATGCAGAGGTTCAATGCTCTTTATACGCTATATTGGGCGGGGGTGTGAAAATGAACTGGAGGATTATTTTTGTATTATTGGCTGTTTCCCTGCTTATTGCGGGATGCGCTAGGGGAGGGCAGAGTGGGGGAACCGAGGCTGGAACTGGCGGCACGAGCGGAGGCACCGGGACTGGCGGAACGTCCGGGGGAACGAGCAGCGGAACTGGGAGCGGAACGCAAACCGGAGGAACTTCCGGGGATGTCGGAAACCTTTTCCAGATAGACACGGACAAGCCGCTGGAAGGCAGCGGGTATGAGGTACCTGCGGCAGGAGAGGAGTAGATTTGCATGGCTTACGAGAAATTCTCAAAGGAAGAGCTTATACTCCGGGACGAGCTGGCGATAGAACGTACTAAATTGGCGGAGGAGAGGACATATCTTGCGTATTTGCGGACAGGGATGACGGTTGCGATGGGCGGGGTCTTCTTCGTAGGGTATTTCCGGGAGGGATTGTTTTCCTACATAGGGTATGCGGCCACTTTGATGGGAATTGTTTTCTTTGCTTATGGGTTCTATAAGCACCAAAAAACGAAGGGGCTCATACGCGGAATAGTGGGGAAGCTGCACCTGCCGAAGATGAAGTAATTATTTTAGTTTTTCATTCTCTATTTTCATGCAGTGGTCCATAATTACTTCCAAACCTGCTTTCTTCGCTTTTTGGGCTGCTCCCTCGTTTATGATTCCTAATTGCATCCAGATTACTTTTGCACCTACCTTGATTGCTTCTTCTACTATGGGCATAACTTCTGAAGATGGGCGGAAAATGTCCACTATTTCCGGCTTTTTTGGGAGCTCGGAAAGGGATTTGTAGCATTTGTGCTCTCCGATTTGGTCGGCAAAGGGATTTACGGGGTAGGCTTCAAATCCATTCTTGAGCAGATACTCGAAAACCATCCTGCTGTCCTTCGTTGGGTCGCGGGAGACTCCGACCACTGCCACGGTTTTGAATTTCTTCAGGATTTGCGTGATTGACATGGAAAAAAGTCGGGTGTTTGATTTATAATTACATTCATTTAGGAGATATTAACTGTTTCTTATGGTCCAGGTAAAGCGAGCCCTGCTCAGCGTCTTTGAGAAGGAAGGGATTGTTGAACTTGCGAAATTCCTGCATGGCCGAGGAGTGGAAATCATATCCAGCGGGGGGACCGCGAAGGCGCTTTCAGAGGCGGGCATACCCGTAGTTGAGGTCTCTTCTTTGACTGGTTTTCCTGAAATGATGGAAGGGAGGGTGAAAACCCTGCATCCGAAAATACACGGGGGAATCCTGGCGGATAGAAGGAAAAAAGAACACCTGGAAGAGGCACAGAGGCTCGGGATTGGGCTGATCGATTTGGTTGTGGTGAACCTTTACCCATTTGAGAAGGTGGTGGGTGAGGGGAAGCCGCATGATGAGATTATTGAGATGATTGATATCGGCGGACCCACATTGGTGCGGGCTGCTGCCAAGAATTACAAGAGCGTAGCGGTGGTTGTGAGGCCCCAAAGGTATGCCTCCATAATGGAAGAGATGAAGAAGGATGGGAAAATAAGCGAGAAAACAAGGGAGGAGCTCGCGCTGGAGGCGTTTGAGCACATTTCCCATTATGATATTGTGATTGAGGGCTATTTACGGAGGGCATTTGGGCTTGGAGGGGATTTCCCGGAAGTGCTGAACCTCTCCCTAAAAAAATTGCAGGATTTGAGGTATGGGGAGAACCCGCACCAGAAGGCCGCATTCTACAAGGACCCGAAGTTCTTCCAGCCCTGCGTGGCCAGCGCGGAGCAGCTGCAGGGGAAGCAGCTTTCTTACAATAATATATTGGACGCTAATTCCTCATTTGAGCTGGTGAAGGAGTTTGAGGAGCCGACCGCGGTGGTGGTGAAGCACAATAATCCGTGCGGGGTTGCCTCCCATCCGGATATCGCTGAGGCGTACAAGATTGCGAAATCCGTGGACCCGGAGGCGGCCTTCGGGGGAATCATAGCGGTAAATACGGAAGTGAACGGTAAACTGGCTAAAGAGGTTACTAGCACGTTTGTGGAGGTCATTGTTGCCCCCGCTTATTCCAAAGAGGCGCTTGCAGAGTTCAAGGGAAAGAAGAATCT
>JAXDAS010000098.1:0-10959 GCA_034679605.1 Microcaldota archaeon | reverse complement strand
CAGGAGCTCAGGGCCGCTGGCGTGGTCATCCTCCCGCACTGGAACTTTTCCTCGTTCGACGAGGCATTGGAGTTCGTGAGGAACAACCCGGGGCGCTATGTTGTAAAGCCCAGCGGGGAGGCGCAGGGGGAGAAGGAGCTCTCCTTCATAGGGCAGGAGGAGGACGGCAAGGACCTGCTCCACATGCTCCAGCGCTACAAGAAGAAATGGGGGAAGGCGATAAAGACGTTCCAGATACAGAAGTTCGCCCAGGGCGTGGAGGTGGCGGTGGGCGCGTTCTTCAACGGCAGGGAATTCGTAACGCCCATCAACATAAACTTCGAGCACAAGAGGATGTTCCCAGGTGATGTGGGCCCCAACACCGGGGAGATGGGGACCGCGATGTACTGGGGGCCCCCCAACCGCATTTTTGCCGAAACCATGGAGAGGATGAAGCCGAAGCTGGCCGCCTCCGGCTACTGCGGCTACGTGGACCTGAACTGCATAGTGAACTGGAGGGGCGTGTTCCCTCTCGAATGGACATGCAGGTTCGGCGTCCCCACGATACAGATACAGATGGAGGGAATCGCCTCCCAATGGGGCGAATTTCTTTATGCGCTCGCAAGCGGGGAGAAATACGACCTAAAGGCGAAGAGGGGATTCGAGGTCGGCGTGGTAATCGCAACCCCCCCGTTCCCGTTCGAGGACCAGCGCGCCTTCAGGAAATACTCCGAGGATGCGACCATAATCTTCAGGAAGCCAATCACCGACGGGGTGCATCTGGGCGACGTTAAGCTGGAGGACGGGGAGTGGCGCCTGGCGGGCGAATCCGGCTATGCGCTAATCGTCACTGGCTTCGGCTACACCATGGAGGAGGCGAGGAAAAGCGCCTACAAGAAGGTTAAAAACATACTCATACCCAACATGTTCTACCGCACCGACATAGGGGTACGCTGGTACACGGACAGCGACCGGCTCCAAACCTGGGGCTACCTGTCCTGAGGCGTCATCATGAGCCCGACCAAAGTTGTGATAAGCTGCCATTCCGACACCGTCTGGGACGCGGCCTACATATCCGCATACAAGCGGAGGCGCCGCGTCTGGTACTACGGGAACCTGGACAACCTCGTCACGGTCGCCGCCGTTTTCGTCAATCTGCACAAGCATCCCCCCAACGTTAAAACCTACTTCACCATGCATGAGGAAACCACGATGGGGGGCGCGAAGAGCCTCATGAGGAGGGAGGGGAAGGCCCTCTACATAGCCCTGGACGTCACCGGGATGAGCCCCCGCTCCGACGTAACCATCGAGCACATCCGCAGGATAGACAAGAAGAAGCTGCGCGAGCTGCTGCACCATCTCCCGTACAAAATCACCTTCACCGACGGAGAGGCGGACGAGGCGATAGTCTACGGGAAGAAATACCCCACATTCTCATTATGCCTTCCTGTTTACGGGCACATCCACGGCCGCACCCGCACCTCCAGGACGAAGATGCTCCGCTACACCCGCGCGGTGCTGGACATCGCGAAAATAGTGTCGAAGAACCTCCATCATATAGTGGTGCACAGGCACCACAAGCCTAGAGAAGGAACAGGGCATCGCTGAACATTTTGGGCCTCTTTTTCGCGTATGCAAGGTATAGGACGGAAGCAGACGCGATGCTCAACAATACGGTGAAAGGAAGCAGCCATCCCGCATTAGGGACGGTCCAGGGCATCATCCCCCAGAAATAGTCCATGTAGTCATTCAGGAGGAACCATCCAAGCACAATCAGCAGGTATTCCCTCCTCGCCCCAATTTTCCCTACCAATGCGAAGGATTCCAGCATCATCCCGAAATGCGTGACCAGCATTATTGCGTATAGTTCCCAGTATGCCGGCGCAAAATAGAGCTGGTTGAAGTACAATATGACAAAAACGGTCCAGAACCCGTATTTTAGGCAATAAGCCGCGGCCAGGAATGAGAGGAAATCATTCCTCTTCCCAACCAGATGCAGGAGCAATGCGGCCGCGAAGAGCAAAACCGCGAGCGGGCAGTCGGCCACGAACGCCAGGAACGGGAGGGGCGTCGCCTCGATCTGCTCCGCATAATAGACGAAGAAGCCGAAGTATGCGCCTATGAGATTTGCAATGATTACCAAAAGCAAAACAACCCAGGGCTTCCTTTCCATCCTATTTGCACCGAGTAGCTAGATGCAGCCAAAAATTAAAAAGAAGGGGGAAAGCCCCCCTCATCCACCTCCGCAGCCGCAGGGGCATCCGCATCCTTTGGAGCCGCCGGCCGCCATCCCGCATGTGCCCGCCACCGCGGTTGAAACCGCCGCAGGCGCATATTCCGCCGCTGCCGTCTCCGCGTTCAGGCCCGCCATGCAGGCCCCTCCCTCCATCCCGCAGGTTTCCCCGCAGTTTGTACATCCCTGGCCTTCCTCCGCAGGCGCCATGCACGCGTATGCGACCGCGCCCAGCGCCAGGAAGGCAAGGAGCCCCACTGCCATCCAAGTTTTTGCTTCCATTCACTCACTTCTCCGCCCGGGCAGTTTCCGGTTCCGGGTTTTCCGTTCCAAGTTCCCGCCCTAGGCGATAGTTACATACGCTGAAACCATACATTTCAGTTCCTGCAACCAACTCCGTAAAACCTGAAACCTTGAGCCCAATGCGGGCAGTTTTTCCCGGGTTTTGTTCCCAAGGCAAAATGGTAGTTGGGCTCAAGGTTTCAGAAACCAAAGCCCGTTTTTCCGGTTTTTCGCCCCCAAAAACCATAAATATTATTTGCACCAAAATACCACCATGACAGTTTCAAGAAACCTCGCATACCTCGGAGGGATTTCCGGCATACTCATAATCATAATCCTCATAGTTACCGTGCCCGCGCTCGCCCAGCAGAACGTTTCCGATGTCTGCACCATAGACGGGATGTGCCAGCACGAGCAGCAAATCCAGCAGCTCATCTCCCTAATCCCGCTTTTCATAGGTGGGGGCGCAATCCTCGGCGCAATCGCATACTATTTGTTCTATGAGCGCACCGCGCCCGTGAAGAAGGAGGCGGATGCAGCCCTCGCGGTTTCCCTGATGGAGAAGGACGAGTCCAAAATCCTAAGCAAGCTCGTCGCGGAAGGAGGGCGCATAACCCAGTCCGAGGTCTCCAGAATAGAAGGGATAGGGAAGGTGAAGGCCCACCGCATCCTTTCCAAACTGGAGAAGAGGGGAATAGTGGCGAGCGAGAAGTACGGGAAGACCAATATGGTCAAGATATCCGACAAATACAGGAAGCTCTTCCTCAAGGATTAGTTTTTCATTTCTTCATCGATTCCACGCTGTCCAGCATCATCTGCTGGACGTCCATGCCGAATGCCTTGAGCAGCTCATAAACGGCTTGTTTCACCAAAACGTAGACCAGGACGAAAAACATGGCTACGAGCAGCCTCCTCTGCCAGGGGGACAGGCCGGAAACGAACGGGAGCCTCTTCGTGAGCTCCGCGTCTATGTGGTTGTAGGCGGGCCCCCTCATCAGGGCAAACAGCACAAGGATTATGCCCAGGACCGCGATTGCGGGCAGGGGCACGCCCAGCGAATAAAACACATAAAGCATCACCACAGCGAGCAGAATCCGGAGAGCAAGTTTCCAGTCCATAAGCCTAGATCTTCCCCTTCTTCCAGATCTCCTCTCCCACGCCCGCTTTCGCGTTCTCATGCCGGGCCAAAACAAACAGCAGATCCCCCAGCCTGTTGAGGTACTTGACCATCATCCTGTCCGCCTTCGCCGCAACAAGGCGCCTCTCCGCCCTCCTGCAGACCGTGCGCGCGCAGTGCAGGTGGCACGCTTCTTTAGTTCCGCCGGGAATTATGAAGTGCCTAAGGGGCTTCAGCCTCGCCTCCATCCAGTCTATGTCCTTCTCCAGCGCCTTCACGTTGGTTTCCCCCACAGGAACCTCTCCGGAAAAGATGGAGGCGCCCAAGTCGAAAATCTCCTTCTGCACCCGCGCCAGCATGGCCTTGGTGTGCTTGCTTGAGGAATGTGCGATCGCAAGCCCAAGGAATGAGTTCAATTCATCCAGGGAGCCGTACGCCTCCACAAGTGGGTCGTCCTTCCTCACCCTCTTCCCAACATTGGTGGTCGTTTCCCCGGAGTCCCCGGCGCGCGTGTATATTCCCACTAAAATCACTTTACGACTTTTATGCAGCTCACGGGGCAGGATGCCGCCGCTTCGGTGTTGCACTCCGCGTCCGAGAGCACGAGCTCGAACAGGTCCGGGGAGAGCATCTTAGACCCTTTCAGGTGGGACTTGCCGTCCCCCTTCATCTCCCAATACTTCGGGCAGACCGCCGCGCATGCCCCGCAGCCTATGCATATGTCCTTCAAATGAGTTACTTTTGCCATATGAATCCCTCCTTTTCATCTCCTTAAATACTTAAATGCCTTTCTTCAATTCCCCAGCAATTACGCTTCCAATCTTGTCCTGCGCTTCAAAGGTGCTTCCCCCTATATGGGGCGTAAATATCACATTCTCCAATTCCAGCAGTTTTCCCTTGTACGGCTCCTCCTTGTACACATCCAGGGCCGCCCCGCCCAATTTGCCTTCTTTAAGCGCAGAGTACAGCGCCTCCTCGTCCACCATGCTCCCCCGCGCCAAATTGATGAGGTATGCGCCTTTCTTCATTTTCCCGATGGTTTCCGCATTAATGATGTCTGCCGTCTCCTTTGTGGGCGCCGCATGGATGGTTATCACATCAGCCTGCGCAAGCAGCTCGTCCATCTCCGCATATTTTACTCCAGCGCAATCAGTGCGTGGAGGCGGTTTATACGCAATGACCTTCATCCCGAGCGCGTGCGCCTTCTGCGCGACCGCGCACCCGATCCTTCCGCAACCGATAATCCCGAGGGTCTTGCCTTCTATTTCATGCCCCATGAGCGCCTTTTTCTCCCATTTCCCGCCTTTCATGGAGTGGTGCGCCCTCCCCAGCTGCCTGAAGAGCCCGATTACGCACCCAACTGCCATCTCCGCGACCGCGTTCGTGGATGCCTGGGGAGTGTTCTGCACCTTTATTCCCCGCGCCTTGCACGCCTCCACATCTATGTTGTCCACCCCGACTCCCGCGCGGAACACTATTTTGAGCTTCGGTGCCTTCCCCAAAAATTCCTTCGTAACCTTGGTCGCGCTCCGCACAACCAGAACTTCCGCATCCGCGAGCTCCGCATCCAAATCAGCAGGCTTATACACAACCTCCCCGGCCTTCTTTATGTTCTCCACGGCCCCCGCGTCCAGATCGTCCGAAATAACTATCTTCATCTACATCCCTCCTTTTTTCTCGCCTCAGCTCCGCATATCGCGTCGCTTCGGCTCTGCCTTTGGGTATGCCCTGCGGGGCAAGCAAAAATGAGACCAAAAACCTCAAGCTCACTCATGCTACATCCCCCCGATTACCTCTTCCAGAATATCCAATGCAATCTCCAGGTTCTTCCTGTCGAAGAGGCCCATATGTGCAATCCTCAACCCATTGTCCTTGAAATCCCCCTTGCACCCGACTATGTTTATCCCGTATTTGTCCGCAAGCAGTTTCTTCACGCCCGCCGCCTTCTCGTGCTTGAACGCGGTGAGGGAATAGGATTCAAACCCTTTTTCCGGAATCAGCTCCAATCCCATCTCCGTAATCCGCGCCCGCACATATTCCGAAATGACCCTGTGCTTCTCCACCCAGGCGGGAATCCCCCCCTCCTTGTCTATTCTGTCGTAGCACTTCTGGATTGCCCAGAACACCGTAATCGCGGGGGTGTTCGGGGTCTGCCCCTTCTCCTTGTATGTCTTCCTGTGCCTCTTCAGGTTGCAATAATGGGAGGGAATCTTCTCCCGCCCCTCGAACCTCTCTATCGCGGCCTTGCTCAGCCCCACAACGGCGGCCCCGGGAGGCGCCCCAATCGCCTTCTGGCATCCCGTGGCGAAGAAATCCACTTCAAACTCCTTCATGTCCATGGGCAAAGAAGGCCATGCGGAAACCGAATCCATTATGGTGTACATCCCCTTCTTCTTCGCGTACTGGTAAATCTCCTTCGCATGGTTGCGCACCCCGTACCCCGTCTCGTTGTAGACCATCCCGAATACCTGCGCGTCCGAGTGGTCTATGTGCTCCTTCGCCTTGTGCAAATCCCAGCCTTTGCCCGCGGGAATGGATTTCTTCTCAACGTTTGTATAGACCTCCGCCGTGGTCGCCAGCAAATCCCCGAAGTTCCCGTTGCTCAATACGAGCATCTTCTCCCCAGGGGGGCAGCAGTTAGCTATGCAGGTCTCGATTCCGAGCGTCCCTGAGCCCGTAATCACGTACGCCTCCTCGGCGTTGATGTATTTAGTGCTCCGCGTGCACAAATCCGTATACAGGGACTTGAACGCCCCGCTCCTGTGCGTGATCATATCCTGCACCTGCGCAAGCATTATGTCCTGCGGCACGTGCACCGGCCCCGGCGCCAACAATATTGCCATTTCCATAACCTCCAATTCAGTATATGACTATCACGGGCTCGGGATACCTCCTCACGTTCCCCGAGTAGACCCTGTTCTTGAGCATCTCCAGCATGAGCTTCTTGGACTCGTCCTTGTTCTCGAAGAGCCATCCTAGCCTCATGTTCAGGCGAACAACACGGTTTGGAATCAGATGCCTGGTGGATTTCGGCGGGAAGGGAATGCCGTCCTTCGCCCTCTGCACCACCTCTTTTTTCGTATATGCCCTGCGGTAAAGCACCGCAAGCCCGTTTCCCTCGGCCACGTCCCCGAAATCGTCGGCCACATAGGTCACATCGGGATTGGTGCTCACACCCACGGAATCCACGACTGCCTTCTGCGCCTCAAGCAAAGATGCGATAGAAGAATATTTCCCTGGGGAGAGCAGCCACGCCTCCTTCCCGTGCCCGTTCTTTCTCCCGAGCATAAATGCGGCTTTCGAAGCCCCAAGCGCCTCCATTCCCGCCTTGAAATCCACCTTCTCAACTTTCACGCCCGCCTTCGCGAACTTCTCCGCCTCAAAAGTCTTGCAAACCGGGTACCAGGTGCCCAGCTCTATTCTAGAATCGGAATAATCAACTGGCTGCACGACCGCATGCGGGCACTCCATCTCCTTCAATACGGTCATCCGGTGGTTGCCGTCCAGCACCACGCGGTTCTTCTCGTCCATTATTATCGGGTCCACCATCTGCCCTATGTTGAACATGGCTTCCTTGAGCCTTTTCAGGTTCTTCGGCACAATCTCCTCGTGCTGCAGAAGAGTGGAAGTGTCTACTACATCTAGTCGCTTGATGATTTCTTCCAACATAAAGCCCCCGACCGGCTTTCCCGCTTAATGTTTATAAACCATCTCGGAGGGCGAGTTGTCTGGCGGCGGATTACTCTATTTGTGGCATTACCGGAACTTCGGTCGGGCAATATTTATAAAGGACAAATCGACGATAAATGCAATGGATTCACGTCTGAGATTTTCGGAGGGAAAGCAGAAGGAACTGCTAACTAATTTTGTTTCACTCTCCGGCGGAAATGTGAGGGATGTATGCGCCTCAATGAAAATTCCGCGATGGACATTCCGCAACTGGATGCGCGAGACACGCCTTCTTCCGGAAAGCGTCTATGACAAAATTGTTGCGAGTTGCCCATCCCTCGCGAAGTTCGAAAAATATATCCTGGAAAGGAAGCCTGCTGGATGGGGGAGGGTCCTTGGCGGCAGGAGGTCTATCCTTTCCATAAAGAGAAAGTATGGTGAAGCCGAACTGGAAAGGCGAAGGTCCAAAGGCGGCCGCAGCTCCATAGAGCTTAGGTGGGAGGAGATACGAAAGAGGATGCCCAGCAAAGACAGCCACGAGCTTTTCGAGCTCTTGGGCGCAATGATGGGCGACGGCTGGATAGGGGTTTACGGGGGCAGGAAGCAGATTAACCTCTGCGGATGCCTTGTGGATGAGAAAGAATACAAGGAACATCTCCGCCGCATAGTAAAGCTCCTCTTTGGCGTTTCCCCCTATGCGAAAGACCGCCCCGCGGCCGGTGCCTTCTACCTCGTAGTTAGCAATTCGGTGATATTCGACTTTTTCAGAGAAAAGTTTGATTTCCCGGTCGGAGACAAGGCTTTTTTCAATACCGCGCTACTGCCAAAAAGCTGGGAATACCAGAAAGATGTCATCCGCGGCATATTTGACACGGACGGCAGCATCTATTTCGACAAAAGTGATAAGTATAAATTCATTTACCCAACTATAGATATAGCGTCTAAGAACGCCGAGCTTATTGCTTGGGTGGCAGAAACCCTCCGCAATAATGGCTTCCCGGTGTTCACAGGCAAAAGACGCGTAAGGTTGAAGGGAAGGGAGAACGTCGAAAGATGGTTCAATGAGATAAAGCCCTCCAACCAGAAGCACTGGACAAGGTTCGGACGTCGCCATTCCACTGGGCCCGTATGCCAAAGCAATTTTGGCCGGGAAGCGCAGCCTGGATAGCGCGGCATCCTCCTAAGATGTAGGTCGTGGGTTCAAATCCCACCGGGCCCGAATTCGGTTTCCGGTTCCGGGTTTTCAGTTTCCCGGAACTGGATTCCACTTCTGTAGAATCAGGTTCCAGACTGCCGGTTTCGCTGCCCTTTTTCCTTGAATTCGTTTTCCATAGGTTTCGGGCCTCCGGGAAAACGATTTCTGCGTTTTTGTCCATGTTTTTCACCTCATTTTGTTGCTATACACCTGCTCCCGCTAATCGCGTGGAATTGCACGCGACGCGTCAGACAACGACCGAAAAAGCCTAGCGCAGAGCCGGTTTCCTGTTATAGGATTCCTGTCCCCCGCTTCAGGGGCTTATTTCAGCCTCTACCCTTCCTTTGAAAATCCTCTATTCAGTCCTTGTTATCACCTCCCTCTATAGAATGCTTGAGTTTGCAAAGCATTGAGCGCACACGTACCAGTGAAGTCATGAAGTTGAGATGCTCCCTCTGCGGGATTATTTTTAGAGAGTTGCATAAGTCCAGCCAATATTCTGTTTCATTTGCCTCGCCTATGCAGGTAATCAGCTTCTGCCTCTGCGCCGCCTTGGAATCAATCGCTCCCATTTCCGCCAGGTTCGCACATATAGACGAGACCGAAGCTAGAAGCTGCTCCTTCGCCCTCCTGCTCATCTGCTTGTCTTCCATGAACTCAAAAACATCTTTGGAAAGCCTAAACGCCTCTTCATACACCTTCAAATTCTTGAAATTTTGCATATCAATCACCATTTGCCGACTTCGCGGCTCCACTCCTCAATTGCCCATTTCGTTTCTTCCATTTTTCTTCTTTTCTCCTCTTCCATGTTTTCACCACTTCCCTTCCCCGGCTTCTCCTTTCGGGGAAGTTTTACGGCGAGCTTCACTCCGAAGCCCGCGATTTCACGTTCTAAGGGCTGGAAGGAGTGAAGCGAGCAAAACTTCCCCACGCCCGTCGGTCGTCGGCAGGAAGTGTGCGGAGTTTTTATTCATTTAGCGGTTTGCGTGCAAGAAAAAGGCAGGAAGTCAGCAAACTGCGGCCCGAAGCGATGGCGAAAAGGAGATTATTGCTTTCGGCGCGCCAGCGCCGAACCCGCAAGGGCTTGAGCATTAACTCCTTTTCTGCCTGAGCGAAGGGTAAATGATTAAAACGGAGCACTAACCTTGACCACGCACTCCGGCTTCCTGCGAGATATGGATTTAAGAAACTAAGGATGAAATTCGGTCTATGCTTCGCCAAAAAATGTTTGTGGTTTTTCTGGCTTCATTCATTTTCTTTGGCTGTGTCGGCATGCAGGGGCCCCAAGAGCCTGCGACTGCCGGGACCTCATCGGACCAGCCATCCGGGACCGCACAGCCCGCGGCGCAGGAACCAGCGTGCGCAGTCCCAGAACAGCACTGTACCTATGATAACGTTTCCCAACTGCTCACATGCGGAAGCAATTACAACATAGGGGGCGCTGCCGTGGCAAATGGAAGCTACTATTGGGTGGATAAGTGCCAGCCAATCAGCGCGAAGCCAAACCGCCTTATAACGCTTGTCGGTCCTTTCGAGAGCAGAGAAGAATTCGATGAATACACAACAGAAGGGCAAATAGCTTTTTCAGAGCTGCGAAATGCCTCTCCCGAGGCCGAAGCGTTATCACTGTATGAAGATGTTTCGAACATGGCATTCAAAGGCAAGCGCCGCGGGGATTACATTTTCTTTCTATATACTGCAAATGGCACCTACCTTATAAACAACGAAACCAGCGTGGAATCGGTTGCGCAAAGGATTTCTGGTTCTATGGGCGGAGGCTGAACAAATGAACTGGTTCATCCTGGCAGCCCAAATGCCAAATCCATTGTCCATCGCCATCGTGGCAATAATAATGTTCCTAGTATGCGCCGCGATTTTCTTTTACTTCGGTGTGCGTTCATACCTGAGCAAGAAAAAGATGGAGATAACGCCCACTTCAAAAGCGAATGCCGTTGCTCCCGGCCTTGTTGAGCTGTCCGGCATAGCCAAGTCGATAGATAGCAATCTGCGCTCCCCTATTTTCGGCAAGGAATGCGTGTATTACAAAACCACCATAGAAAGATTCATCCCCGGAAAGGGTGCCCACTGGAGAGAGTATGAATATGCGCGCAAGGAAAGCAGCCCGCGTTTCCTGCTCCGGGATGAGTCCGGTTTAATCCTTGTAGACTCGACAGGTATGGAGAACAAGATTAAGTTCCCTCTAGCTTTGGGAGATCACCTCCTGTCTATAAACTCGACTGGTGTAGAGAATAAGGTATCTTATCAGGTGTATTCCGAGAGAGGCATTCAGGAAAAGCTATCAGAGCCATGCAGAAAATACCTTGACGAAACTCTCAGCAACCCGGAGAGTCAGAGCGCTAAATACAGACGTTTCTCATTGTTTCAACTATGGCCTACTGAATACAGGATTACCGAGTACATAATCGAGCCCGGCCATCAGCTATACGTGCTCGGCACCGCGAAGATACCCGATTTCCAGCTTCC
>JAXDAS010000097.1:0-3269 GCA_034679605.1 Microcaldota archaeon | reverse complement strand
GCAAACTGCACAAGGATGAGGACATTCTTCTTTTGGAATTGCTGGAGGCTCAGAAGAATTTTATCAAAAATAAAAAATACTGGCGGGCCTAGTTGCGGCGGGCGAATGCGAGCAAAGGGACCAGCATCAGGATGAAGACGGTTCCGCAGCAGTCCCCTCCCCCGCGTATTTCTTGCGGAACGGAAGAGAGGTCCACCACTCTTGTACGGCCTTCCTGCGCGCTTTCCTCTGCCATCCTGTAGTATTCATATCCGGAATCAACAAAGGCGGATTCACCGGAACTCGTGTCTATAACTTCCAGCTGCCCCTCTATCACAGTAATCCTGTCGCCATCAGAGCCGAATTCGCAACGGAGGTAGGAGTGCGGAACATACGCAACCGACATGTCGCAGCTGGAAGAGGTCGGGAGCCTGCAACCTATCATAACGGTGTGCATCGCTTCAGGGGTTTCGGAGGATGTGAGAGTTTCCATGACCCCGTATGCGTTTGTCAAGAGGGCGGATTCGCCTTCCGCAGCCATTATCTGCAGCCATCCGCCGTTGGAAATCATCCTCTTGCTCCCGTCCCCGAAATCTATTATTACTTTTTCCCCAGCGGATGTTTTTATCTCGTCATTCAGGCAGTATTTGCCTCCGGCCCTCGCAGTGAACTGCTCGCCGCCCCTGGTTACCTTGGGCGAGCCGGTCACGGTTTCAAAAGTGCCTATCTGGTCGGTCGAGCAGGAGGGCTCGGAAGGGGCAGAGGGGGTTTGAGTGGTGGTTGAGCCGCCCGTATCCCCAATCCAGTCGCCTCCGCAGCCGTAGCTTTCCACGCAGGAGCGGGCGCAGGAGTAGAAATCATCCTTGTCCTTGGAGGAATCATACAGGACGCAGGCCCACCTGCCCACGCGGGCGCAGTACCGGTCCGCGTCGCATGTGGATTCGGGAATCCCCGCGGTTATCGTGTTCTCCCAGAGGCCGATGTTCGATTCGCAGCAGCTCTGGTAGCACATGTCCTGCACGTCGTAACAGCTGGAGAAGGCGGTGCCGGAGAGATAAAGGATGCCGAACAGGAGCGCGAAAATGCCGGTTTTCATGGGGAGAGTATTTTCGGCAAGGAATATAAGCATTATTGTGTTAATAATATAGTAAAGGTGTAATATGAAAAGGAAACCCTGGTGGGTATTCAAGCAGCAGGCCGCGGCCGATGCCAAGCGGGAGGCGAGAAGGAAGGCGGAACAGAAAGTTGACCGCTGGAAGCCGCTCCCGGACAGCATGCACGAGAGGCTGAAGCCTGTGATGATGCTCATCGATGCGAAAAAATACGCGGAGGCGAAGGAGATGGCCGCGGATTTCCTGGAGGGCAACCCAAGGCACAAGGTGGGCCATGCGCTTCTCATAAGGATACACGGCAAGCTGGGGGAAATCGAACTGTCCGAGCACCTGTTCAATTACGCCATCGGAAAGGGGATGGAGTGCTGGGAGATGTATTGCGGGATGGTGGACGCATATGCCAGCTGCGGCCAATTCGACAAGGCGCTCCAGACCATCGCGCAGGCCGAGGGGAGGGGCATGGGAAGCGTAATAAACTACCTCCATCTCATGGCCGGCCTCTACTCCGAAAGGAGGTACACGGAGATAGAAAGGCTCTACATGGACATGCCGGGTGAATACAGGATGAAGGCAGGCATAATCGGAAAGTATGCGGACGCATTGAGGAAGATGAAGCGATATGATGAAGCAGTGAGGGCGGCGACGCTCGCGCTGGACATGCGGGGGACGCTCGGTGACAAGACGAACGCTAAAATGGTCATCGCATATTCGGAAATCGAGCGCGGGAACGAGAAGAGGGCGCTGCAGCTGTTTGGGGAGATATACCAGAGGCTGTCCGGAAGGGAGGACCACGGGATGAGCTTCAGGTTCTACCCGAGGCTGATTTGCGGGATGGTGTTCGCCTGCAGCAGGGGCATGATTCCCCAGCCGAATTCGACCGTGGCGGAATGGAGGAAGGCGCTGGAGACAATAAGGGCCGAGGGGAGGGGTAAGGCTTCGGACGTAATAGACGCCCTCAGGTGCCTGCAATACATCCCCCCTATGCCCGCCCAGCAGGCATTATAATTAGTTCGGTGGAATTTTTCCCCATGGATGAATTCGTAGAAGCCCCCCTGTCCGAGTTCGAGCAGGCGGGGAAGATTGCCGCGAAGGTCCGCGAGGAGAGCAAGTCCCTTGTGATGGCGGACGCGAGCCTCCTGGATGTCGCGGAAACGATAGAGGGGATGATTATCGAGGAGGGGGCGTTCCCGGCTTTTCCTACAAATGTTTCTATCAATGAGATTGCGGCGCACTACACTCCTGAGAAGGGGGACGGGGCGCTCTTCAAGGAAACGGACATGGTGAAGATAGACTTCGGGGTAAGCGTCAACGGGGCGCTCTCCGACACCGCATATACCATTGATTTGAGCGACAAGAACGGAAAGCTGGTGGATGCCGCGGAGAAGGCGCTGGCCGCGGCGATTGCGGGCATAAAGCCGGGCGTGAAGGTAGGAGAAATCGGCGGGATTGTAGAGGAGACCATAAAGGGATACGGGTTCAGGCCGATTGCGAATTTGACGGGCCACATGATAAAGACCGGGCTTCTGCATGCTGGGATAGATATCCCTAATGTGAAGACAGAGGACCCGTACGAGTTCCAGGTTGGGGACATATTCGCTGTGGAGCCCTTCGCCACTAATGGAAAGGGGTTCGTATCGGACACTGAGCAGGTGGAGATATTTTCATTGTATTTGCCCGGCGGATTGCGCATGAGGCAGTCCAGGCAGATATTGACGCACATATTGAACAATTACGGGATGCTCCCCTTTGCGGAACGATGGCTGGTGCAGGAGTTCCCGTCCAAGCTGCTGGTGAGCAACGCATTGAAAGAGATGCTCAGGATGCAGGTGCTCAAGGCCTACCCGGTATTGAAGGAGGCGGGCGGCGGGCTGGTTTCGCAGGCCGAGCACACGGTGGTCGTGGAGGAGAACGGCGCCAGGATTTTGACGCAGTAGAATGGTTTTTATTCTGCTTCTGTTGCTATTTAAGCAAGGGTCCGTAGCGCAACCTGGATAGCGCGCTCGGCTTCGAATGCCTTCTCCTGAATGCAGGAGTGACCGAGCGGTTGGGGGTTCAAATCCCTCCGGACCCGTATGCAAAAGGAAAGGGCGGAAAAGAGCCTGCGGAAACTGAAGGCGCACCTTGAAAGCAGCGCATGGATAGCTGACAGGTATCCAAAAGTATTTGCGCTCGCGGAGC
>JAXDAS010000096.1:0-6747 GCA_034679605.1 Microcaldota archaeon | reverse complement strand
CTCGGCCTCGTACGTCTTGAACATCATCACGCGGCCCAGCCCGCGGTCGATGGCGCTCCTGTTCACCACCACGCCATCCCCCATGTTGTATCCCTTGTAGCTGGTGATTGCCACGACGAAGTTCTGGCCCGCAGACTTCTTGTCCATGTTCAATACCCTATACGCGTCCGTCTGCAGGATGGGCTGCTGCGGATAATACATTATGTAAGCGCGGGTGTCGAACCTCTGCGTGAAGTTGTTCGCATAAACCCCGAGCGACTGCTTCGCCATAGAGCATGCCATCGTGATCCTCGGCCCGGAGTTGTGCTCCGGATAAGGAAGCACAGAAGAAGTGACCCCGAAAATCGCAGAAGGCACCCCCTCCAGGTGCGTGTGCTCCGGACCTAATTCCTCCTCGCTCAGCGCGATATATGAGTTCTCCTCCTCCTCCGCGTCCAGGTATTCCACCACTCCCATCTTGATCAGGTGTTCCCAGCTCAGCTGCCCCGCCTGCAATTTTTTCAGGATTTCCGGGGTGAGCCTGCTCTTCCCGCCCTCCACGACCACGTAGGGCTTCCTCACCCTGCCAGCATCCGTGTTTATGTAGATCTCGTTCGCCCTCTCGTTGAAGAACACGTTCGTCTCGTAGTTCAGCTCGTTCGTCCTCCTCTTCTCGCGAATCCTCGCGACGAGCCCGGCGCCATCCGCATGGAAACCAACGAGGTTCCCGTTCACATAGATCGCGCACTTCCCCCTCCTCCGCTTCTTCTTTTTTTCTTCGGCCCTGAAAATTAACCCCTATTTATTCCACTCCTTCTCTATGCCGAATTTATGGAGCCCCTCCCGTATCTCCGCCTCGTCCGCGCCCTTGGTAACCTGTGCGAGCATCGAAAGGTTCTTCACCAGCGAGCAGCTCGGCCCCTCCGGCGTCTCGCTCGGGCACAGCTTCCCCCAGTGAGTCCCATGCAAATCTCTTGCCTTGAAGTGCGGGTGCTTCTTGCTCAGGGGTGAGATGACCCTCCTCGTGTGCGAGAGCGTCGCCAAATTGCTGGTCCTGTCCAGCAGCTGCGAAACCCCTGTCTGCCCCGCAATCCAGTTCCCGGTCGCCATCGCGTACTTTATCCTGTCCACGAGCGTGTCCTGCCTGACCAGTGTGTGCACCTGCAGCTTGCGCCCTCGGGCGTCCGCCCTGCTCGCCTGGTACACAATGTCCTTCACCAAAAATTGGAACGCATACCTGAACAATTCCTCCATGAGGTTCCCGACCAGCTTCACGCGCTTGTTCGCGTAGTGGTCCTTGTCGTCAGGCTTCATCCTCCTGTGCGAGACGCGCACGGACTTCTCCGCCATCCTTATGAGGTAGTATGCCTTCATCTTCCTGTCCGCCTTCTCCACCCCAAGGTGCGGCAATAAATACGTGTCCAGCAGGTTATCCAATCTCGCCAGCCTGAACTCCTCGGGCTGCCCCGGCGATATCTTCTTGCTCAGCGTCTGGACCGCCTCGTCCCTGGTTTTGCTCTCTTCCTCTTCCAGATTTAGCAAAATGTCGTTCTTTATTATCGGCTCACCGGAGAAAGAGTCCAGTATCTCCGCGTCCTTGTCCAGCCCGAGAACCCTCAGCACCTGCACAAGCGAGAGGTCCGGCGGCGTCGCCGGGAACTCGCACTTGAGCATCCCCTCCGCGGTCCTCGTGACCACGCACCTCGCCCTGAACCCGTGCCGCGTTGAAAAGACCTTCGCGACCACGCCGCTAGTCTCCGCGGTGGTCATCACCTTATTGGGCACGAGGTCCTCTATCCCAACGAGCACGCGCTCGCTGCCGTTGATTATGAAGTACCCGCCCGGGTCCTCCGGGTCCTCGCCCTTCTCTATGAGCTCGTCCTTGGTCATGCTCGCCAGGTAGCAGAGCCTGCTCTTCGCCATCACCGGTATCTCCCCGATGTACACATCGGAGTATGTGGGCCTCTCAATCCCGTTGAAAAGGGGGATTATCTCCAGGAACATCGGCGCCGCATAAGTGATGTTCCTTAGCCTCGCCTCCGCAGGAAGGATCTGCCTATACCCGCCTTTCACCTCGTAGAACCTCGGCGGCTCAACCCTCACCTTCCCCAGTTTCAGCGAGAACCCTTCCACATGGGTATCTATCTTCCCCACGCGGTCCACGATGCTCTGCATCCCCGTGTCCACAAAGCGGTTGTAAGAATCCAGCTGCTGCTTCACGAGGCTGTTCGTCCTGAAATAAGAGTCCATCAAGGCATTTACCATCCTTTCACCCTAGAAACACCGCACTCAGACCACTAGCCTGTAGTAGTCGTACTCTCCCGTCTCGTCCTTCCTTCTAATCCGCAAAACGTCCCCTTCCTTCGCCCCCAGCGCAGAAACAGCGGCGTCGTCCGACAATACCCTCGGGAGCATGCCCTCGTCAATCCTGTATTTCTTAAGCAGTTCCTGTTTCTCCTCTTCCTTCATCACTTCCATCTTGGGGACAAGATGGTGCTTCAATACGTCGACATTAGGTTTCTCTTTCTTCAAGGACACACCCGGGCAAGGCAGCTTCCAGCATCCTGTTTCCGGTTTCCAGAACGCGTGCTGGCAACAGGTAACGGGAAACAGAGAACTGATTACAGCTAGCAGTGGCATTTCATTTTAATTGGATATGTTTAAAAAGGCTCCGTTCGCGCGCGTGCAACAATTCATATGTCGTCCCATTCCTCCCTTTTCGGCTCGGGCACATCCTTCCCGAGCAGCCTGTCCAGCTCCCTCCCGTAGCGCCCGCCGAGCCTCGCGGCCATCGCCTCCACCGCCTTCGGGTCCATCTCACTGAAGTGCCTCTTCACTATCTCGCATATTGCCATCTCCGCTATGCTGCATACCACCGGGCTCCTGTCGCTGAGCAGCATCTTCAGGCACCTCAGCTCCCTCAGGGTCCCGACCTGGGACATTATCACTGCCGCGCCCGCCCTTATGCTCTTGTCCGAATTCGAGAGTGCCTCTATCAACGCAGGCATCCTCTCCCCCCCCGCCTCGTGGAGCTCCTGTATTGCTACATATGGCATCTTGTCCATCGGGCTGTTCAGCCACCTTATGAGCCTTTCGTTCATCTGCTCAACGGTCTCTGCCTTCCACCCTTTCCTGAAGACTTTTTTTTCATCCGCAGTTTTCCCAGTCTCCGGCACTCCTTTTTTTACAGTATTTTGCCCGGCCATGTTCAACACCCGTGCCATCCCGCCTCAATTTCATGGGAATCCATCCTTTCGATAAGCCCTAACGCATAGTTCCTCGTGCGCATGTCGCTCAGCCCGACGAAAGCCTCTGCCAGTTCTTTTATCTCCGCCCTCATCCCAAGCATGGCCATCTGGTCCAGCGCATATTTCACGACTTCGTAGCTCTTCCCCCTCGTCGCAATCCCGGAGAGCAGTTCATTTTTGAAAACCCTCTCGCCCCCTATCTCGTCACCCATCATGACTATGTCCGCGACCGCCCTCTTTCCGATCGCGGGATAAGGGCTCTCCTCAGCCATGAACGCGAGCACCCTGTCCGCGTCCCTGCAATAAACCCTTTCCGTAGTAGATTGCGTCTCGTACCCCCTCACGCGTTCGACCTCCTCGTGCCTTATGAGCTCCTTCCGCGCCCTCACCAGCCGCGCAATCGCGCTCCTCGCGATTTCCGGGTTTTCCCTCGCATAGAACACGATGTCAATCCAGAGCTTGTTCTTCGCAAGGTCGGCCAGGTGCTGCAGTTTCCTCTCGGGGCCCGTCTCCCAGAAGGCGCCGGCCAGCCCGGGCCTATGCCCATTCGCGTTTCCATTGCCGTTCCTTGCCACCGGAGGCTGTATGCATGCCATTTATTCCACCCTGAAATTTTATGTACACAAATCTTTATAATGCGCAACGCATCCTTTTCCATCATTCTTTTAAGCTCTGCGCAAGCAAATCCCTCCCAATGGACAAGGAAACAAGGGTCAGCCTCGCCGCCTGGCTCATAAACATCATTCTATTCGCGGTAAAGATAACGGCAGGGCTGCTTTCCGGCTCCCTCGCGGTGCTCTCCGACGCCTTCAACTCCCTCACCGACATAATCTCCTACGCCGCCATTTTTTTCGCCGTGAAGTTCTCAAAGCAGGAGCCGGACGCCGACCACCCGTACGGCCACAGGGGCGCCCAGCCTCTCGCGGCCTTCATAGTCGCCGTCTTCCAGGGGGTGCTCGCCTTTGAGATCCTCAAGACCGCGGTTAGCAACATAATCTTCGGCGAGCCAGCAATAGCAGTGACCGCCTTCACCTTCGGCGCCCTCCTCTTCAGCATGGTTGTAAAGTCACTGATGTCCTATTTCCTCGGGAAATTCGGCAAGGAGTTCAACAGCTCCTCCCTCCGCTCCATCTCCATAGACTCGCGCAACGACGTCCTCGCCTCATTCATCGCAATCCTCGGCCTGATGGGGGTGCTGATGGGCGACGGCATTTTCGACGACGGCGCGGCGATGCTCATCGGACTGTTCATCCTCTACTCCGGCTACAGGATGGCCAAGGAGAGCATGAACTACCTCATGAGCGCAAGCCCGCCCCCAGAGCTCCTGCGCGAGATAAGGGATGCCGCAGGCAAGGTGAATGGGGTCAAAAAAGTCGTAAAGGTGAGCGCCCACTACATCGGCGACCGCGTCCACGCGGAGATAGAGGTGGTCATAGGCGCGAAGGTGAAGCCCGCGGAGGCCCACGAAATCGAAGTTGCCGTCCAGGGGGCCGCAGAGGGGCTCGAGCTCGTGGAAAGCGCATTCGTCCACCTGGACTATGAGTAGTTTTGGAAAAGTAGGTGATTACCCTTTCCGGACTAGAATTAGTAAATTTATTGCACTAAAAAATCCCCAGCAATTCTTAAAAACCCTCCTTCCCAACCTTCCCCCATGAGGCTGCTCGCGGAATCCCTTGTCGCGTCTTTCATTGCCCTTTTCATCCTGAATTTCCTGGGCCTCGGCATCCCCCTGCTCGCCTCCGTCACCTCATTCTTCGTGGTCCTGCTCATAATAGTATTGATAGAGGAGAAGAGCGGCTTCTCCTCGAAGGCCATCCTTAAGAAATACCGCCTGGACCGCCCGATACTCGCGACCGCGATAGTCTTCGGCCTCCTTTTTATGCTCGCAATCGTCTTCTCCATCATCAACGCGCGCCTCAGCCAGTTCTTCACCCCGTTCATAAATTCTTTGGAATCCACCCTTGGCCTCATAGGATTGGTACTAATAAGCGCCGTCGCCTACCGCCTCTTCTACCACTTTTTGTACCAGGAGATAGAGTTGGACACAGGGCTGGGTCTCGTGAAAAAGGTAAAAACAAGGATAGGGGGGAAGTAGAATGGCAAAAATCAGGCTGAAGCGCGAGCTCGGGCTCGCAAGCGCTACGATAATGGGCATCTCGGTGATAGTTGGCGCCGGCATATACGCAATAATAGGCGCGGCCGCGGGGATTGCCGGCAGCGGGGTCTGGCTCTCCTTCCTGGTCGCCGCCTTCGTGGCCCTCCTCACCGGCCTCAGCTATGCCGAGCTCGCCTCCATGTACCCCCAGTCCGGCTCGTCCTTTACGTACGTCTTCAAGGGCCTGAGGAGCCGCCTGCTCGGATTCATAACGGGATGGCTCATCCTCTTCGAGGCGGTTGTCGGCGCCGCCGCGATCGCAATCGCGTTCGGCAACTATTTCGCGTCGGTGTTCACCTTCCCGGTGATTGCCGCGGCCTTCATATGCATACTCCTCTTCTCCGCGATAAACATGGTTGGGATAAAGGAATCCATGGCCGCGAACACGGTAATGTTCCTGCTCGAGGTCGGCGGGCTCATATTCGTGGTGTTCGCGGGCTTCCTTTTCGGCACCGTAAATCCCGACCTTGCGGATTTCCAGCTCACCCCGATGCTCGCCGGCGCCGCGCTGGTCTTCTTCGCCATGCTCGGCTTCGAGATGATAGCGAGCGAGAGCGAGGAGGCGAAGGACGCGAGGCGCACGATCCCGAACGCAATAATATTGTCCATAGTCATATGCGCCTTCCTCTACGTCGCATTCGCAATCGCCGCCCTCATGCTTGTCGGCCCCGAGGTGCTCGGCGCCTCCGCCGCCCCAGTCAGGGACGTCGTCTATCCGCTGCTCGGAGAATACGCGTTCATCTTCTCCCTCATCGCAATCGCGTCCACCGGCAACACTGTCCTCATATGCCTGATAACCGCCTCCCGCCTCTCCTACGGGATGGCGAAGGAAAAATCCCTCCCGGCCTTCCTCTCCGCCGTAAACAAAAGGTTCCGGACCCCCCACATGTCCGTAATCGCATCCTTCATAATAGCGGTTCTCTTCCTCCTTCTCACCGACATGGTGATAATCGCCGAGGTCACCAATTTCGCCGCCCTGCTAGCATTCTTCCTGATAAACGCCAGCGTTGTCAAGCTGAGGCTGGACCATCCGGGCGAAAAGCGCCCGTTCAGGATGCCCCTTGCCCCGTTCAACGTCCCCATCCCCGCTGCCCTCGGGGCGCTGGCCTCGCTGTTCCTTATCGCATACCTCTCCTCAAACGCAATCGTATACGGGATGGGCCTGGTGCTGTTGGGCGGGGCGGTCCATCTCCTCATGCCCCGGGAAAACAAGAAATGAAAAATTGGGGCCGCGCCTAGTCCGGCTCATGCCAGCTCGGCGCGTTCCTGTCGCATATGTCCCCTCCCGGGCACGTCGGGTTCATGCCTGGGCAGTCGTCGCACGGGAACCTTTTCACCATCCCGCAGCAGCAGCTGTCCCAGCCC
>JAXDAS010000095.1:0-5908 GCA_034679605.1 Microcaldota archaeon | reverse complement strand
CATCGGATGGGTTTAAATAGATTATATGCAAACGGAAACCGAAAAAGGTGGAAATATGGAATTCAACAGCCTAGCCGCAGTATTCATGGCCGTGCTGCTCGTGAGCAGCTGCGGCCTTTCGGACTTTGGAGGAGGGGGCGCATCCGTGACGCAACTCACCGACCGCTCTGGGGCGGCCACCCTGGCCGGGGGGACGACCGACCAGAGGGTACAAACCGTCTCCGGTAGGGCGATGAACCCCGCCGGCGCGGACGCAAGCACTTTCGAGGGGAACGTGTTCGTGGTGCACAACGGGAACAGGCAACAAGTGACGCCTACCCCCTGCACGGCCAGCGACTGCCTGCCTGGCGAGTGGATTTTCACCACCGACCTCGTCCTGAACTCTGGAAGCAATAATATACAGGTGGTCGTTGAGGACCTCTCGGGGAACCAGGTGGGGAGCAGCGGAGTGTTCAACGTGAACGCCAACATACCCGCGAGGGATTTGACGATAACGCTGACTTGGGCGACGGACGGCAACGACGTGGACATGCACGTGTTCGACCCGAGCGGCAACGAGGCGTACTACAGGAACCTCGGCGGCATACCCGGGGGGAGCCTTGACCTGGACGACACGAACGGGTTCGGGCCTGAGACTTTCACCGCGGAGAGCGCCGCGCCAGGCCAATGGACCGTGAAGGTTAGGTACTACTCCACGCACGGGGTCGAGTCGGGCGTGCCGGTCACGGTGAGGGTCTCTAAGCATGAGGGTACTCCGGAAGTGTTCACCCACACCTTCACTGCCGACCAGGCGAACTCCGACGACCCGAGCAACGACTGGGTTGCGGCCACGTTCACGATGCCGTAGGGTGCACTTTTGAAATTTTTATTTTTTTCTTTCCTTCTTTTATCCTCTTTTTCCTTCTCCCAGGCGGGGGTTGACTGCGGGGAGGTGGAAGGGATGTGCAGGGAGAACGCATGCGCGGATGCGGGGGGGCACTATTCGCAGGGGCTCTGCATCCACGGTGAGGGCTTCAGCGCCGCCTATTATGAGAACGCGACTGCGGAGTGCGAGGGCATCGGGAGGCAGTGCGAGGATGCGGGCGGCATGATGCTGCCCAGGAACGCAAGCTGCTGCGGCCCCGTTTTTGTCCTAATTGCGGCTTTGGGGTTCGCCGCGTGCTCACCAAGATTTAAATAGTGTTCAGGCGGAATATTTCCACCGGCGCTTAGAAGCCATTAGCTCCCGTAGTCTAGCCCGGTCAAGGATAGCGGACTCTCACTCCGCGGACCCGGGGTCGAATCCCGGCGGGAGCATGCATTTATTTCATTCTTATACGGTCTCGCTTCCCTTCCTGCTGCGCACGCCGAAATCGGCCATGCCCGCGCTCCATGGGTTTTCATATTTGTCTTCCAGTTGCTCTTCCGCGGATTTGGCGAACTGGACCGCGGAGCGCACGTGCTCCTTTTCGATTAGTTTGGAATTTTCGGCCTTAGCCAAATCGCCTGCGAGGCGGATGAGGCCGGAGAGGTTCCTAAAACGAAGAGTGAGCCCCTTCCTTCCGTCCGCCTCCTTGCAGATTCTCCTGGATTCCTCCAGTAGCTCTTCAACTGCGGCCGGGGAGGCATGCGGGATTTTTCCATCGCCCTTAATCTCCTGCGCGACGAATTGCGCAACCTTTGTGCAATTCTCCGGAGTGTCGTCCATGGAAGTGTTCAGAAGAACTTCGTATCCGCTTCCCCGTATGCGGGAGCGGAGGGCCGGGCTGAGGTTCCCCAAATCGTTTATGTTAAGCGCGCCCACGAGGATGAAGTCGCATGGGACGTCCTCCACCCTCACCGCGGCTCCGGCGCTGTTCGGGTTCCTCCCTGTGATGGAAAATTTCTTTTCCTGCATAGCGGTGAGGAGGAAGCGCTGCGTTTCGCCCAAAGTGGCCATCTCGTCCACGAAAAGCACGCCCTCGTGCGCCTCGTGCACCGCGCCCGCGACAACGCGCATGTAGGGCTGGGTGCCGATTTCAGGATGGCCGCCGTAAGGGTCGTGGCGCACGTCCCCCAAGAGCTCGGTCTCGTTGTTGCCAACCACCTGAACGAAGGTTGGACGGTTAAAAGGGACTATTACTTTCCTCATAAGTTTAGTTTCGTGCTCCTTCCTCTCCTTCAGTTCCTTTTCCGTGAGCATCCGCACCCTGTCGTCGTTCGTCCGCTCATAGATGAGCATCTCCTCGCTTCCGTCCTTGCGCACGCGCACCGCCTCGACCACGTTCTTGTGGGGCTGCTCGGGGCCGCCTAACCCCAGGACGGGCCTGCGTACCTTGTCCGCCCCGCAGTGCGGGCAGGACGGGATGCGCGAGTGGGAGAGCCCTCCGCACCTCCTGCACCTCATCCCCAGCTGCTCGGAGACGAATTCGGGAGCTTCGCCGGGAAGGAAGATTATGCCGAATTCCTTCGGCTTTTCCGATTTTGCCATTTCGCCGCTCCGCACCGAGAGCACGGGCTTCTCCGGGCGGGAGGGGTTGTGCAGCACGGAAACCTCCAGCCTCGGCTTCGGGAGCAGGGACGAGAGGGCGCGGGCGAGCATGCTTTTCCCGGTGCCCGGGGCGCCAACGAGTAGCATGTGCCTCTTCTGGGAGGCGCAGATGCGGGCGATTTTTACTGCATGTTCCTGGCCCACCACCCAGCCAAGGGGGTCCTTCGGGAGCGGGATTTCGGAGGTCGATGAAAACTGCATGCGCATATTCCTTTCAACTCCTATAAATAGCTATCTGGAACTTTTCCAGAGGATGTCGAAGTAATGGCGGAACGAAGACGCTATGGCAGGGTCGGATATGGCGATGGTGATTACGCGGTCGGAGAATATCGGCATCATGATGTTGTCCTTGTATATCTCAACCCACGCAGAGGCCCCCTTGTGCAGGTAGCGCACCTGCGTGCGGCTCCACTTCTCGCGGATCTTCCCGAACTTTTTCACGTCCGTGTTGTAGATGGCGCGCATGTCCACCCCCATGGCCCGCCTCCTCTTGTGGAAACCCAGGAGGTAGTATTCCAGGCGCTCGAAAACCGCGACAGGTGCGCCCATTATGAGCATCTCGTCGCCCTTCTTGAGCTGGGAGAGGAACTCCTCCTTTACGGATTTGTAGCCCTCCTCGCCCTCCACCATCCTCAGCTTCAGGCCCCTCACCACCTGCACGCCGAGGGAGGAGAGATAGCTTATCGTCTCGCCCATCGCCTCAGACTTCGCCTCGTAGTTCCTGCGGAGCATCTCCGGGCCGGTGGAGGCGTAGCGCTTCACATAATTGGTGAGCACGCAGGAAACGAGGCCCATCTTGGTGAGCTTGTTCAGCGAGTCGTAGACCTTGGAGCGGTTCAGGTCCAGCTCGGAGATTATCCTGCCCGCGCGGCAGTTCGGGTTTGCGGAGACGTATAGGTAGATGTCTGCGTCGATGGGAGTGAGCCCGACCAGGGCCAGCGCCTCCTTCACCTTCCCCCTGTCCATGGCATTCTTATGGCAGTTTGGATTTTTAAGTGTTTGTAGAGTTGTTCTGTCTCACATTACAGGTTTTATTATAAACTGATTTTGACCACTTTGCGGGTGGTATGGAATGGATATGGAGGAATTGAGCAGGAAGATCGCGGAGGGGCTCGATTCGTTGAGGAAGACAAGCTATTGCGAGAAGAAATACAAGAGTCCGAAGATGAACTTCCTGTTCTAGGGTGGCTGGAAAAAAGGAAGGAGGAAGTGGGGACCGGGCAGAGAAAACCCGGGGGGTAGGGGGCCGGAATCCGGTGCTCCGGAGACGGCTCCCCTTCTATTTGTTTGCTGTTCATGCACAAAGAATAAATTCTCCTGATTCGTGATTTTTGCCTGATGATGACATGATTAGGGTATTGTGGGAGGCTAGGGAGAAGGAAATGGGGTGGGGGTTGATGAGAATCTTCCTTCTCCCTCCTAGCCTTGCCAGCTGGTACGCATGATGTTCCTACCGCGGAAGGAAGAAAACCTTCCTTCCTACCTGCCTCTTGGAAAGCAGCCCGAGTGTGCCTAGGCGGTTGAGGCGCGAGCTTGCGCCGTTCTTTCCCTTGTAGCCGAACTCCGCCTGCACGTCCTCCGCGGTCGCCTTCCCTTTCCTCTTGACGAAATCCACTATCTTTTCGTCCAGCTCGGGGATTAGCGGCTCCTCCTCCGGCCTCGCCGGGGGTTTCGCCTCCAGGGCCTCCAGTTTTTGGAGGATGTTCTTCAGTATCCGGTTGGTGTTTTCCCTCTCCTCGAGAAGCTGGTACACCAGCTCCCCGAGCACCACCGGGTCCCTGTACTTGTCTATGTTATGCTGGAGGTCCGCCGAGATTTTTTCCCGGAACTGCGGGCTGCCTATGCTTTTAAAGTTATCCTTCGTATCCATGCTACCATGCTTCCATGGTCCGCGTGCGAAAGTACGCTGGCTGTTTCGGGAAAATCCCGAAACTATCATGATGTTGTCATGATAGGTTTTTTAAACCTATCTGCGCTCTCCCGGAGAAAAACGTGATTTTTATGCCACTCAAGGAACTCACCCATGATGTCATGGACGCCTTTTCGAGGAAGAACCAGAAAAAGATGAGGAAGACAAATGACAAAATCCTCGCCGAATTGATGGTTTCCTTCACAAAGGAGATGTTCGACCTCGCCGTAATCTCATATGTATTATCAAAAGTCCTGGCGAAGCCGAGGTTCTACGGCCGGGCGTACAAGGAGATGATGGAAAGGATTCTGCAGGTGCTCGGCCACATGGAAAGGAGCGCCGGGAGGCCTGAGGAGTATCTTGTCGCTTCCGGAAACCTCGAGGAGACAATCGGGCAGATGGAGAGCGGGGACCAGAGGTTCGTGAAGAGCCTCGTGGAGAAGGGGAAGCTCAAGACCGCGGCCATACTGTACGCGCAGGGGATAAGCCTCTCGCTCGCTGCCGAGCTCACAGGGATGTCCAAGCAGGACATCATGGACTATTCTGGGAAGACGATGATGGCGGACCGCGTGCAGGAGGCGGTCGGGATTACGGAGCGCGTGAAGAAGGCGAAGAGGGCATTCGAGGGATAGGATGGCCGGGAAGGACTTCATCTGCGACTCCAGCGCGATAATCTCGCTCACGGACGCGTGCCTGGCACACGTTTTCTATTTCCTGAAGGAGAAGACTGGGGCGAAGTTCCTGGTTCCCAAATCAGTGGTGCGGGAGTGCGTGGACAAGCCGCTGCACATACCCAACAAGGATTACAGGTTTTCCGCATTGAAGATAAAGGACATGCTCAACGACGGGATACTGGAGACGGTCGATGCGGACGTGTCCAAAAGGACGGCTGAGCTGGACAAGGTCGCGAACACCGTTTTCTTCGCGAGGGGCCAGCCGCTGAGGCTCATGCACATGGGCGAGACGGAGATGATCGCCCTTGCGGAGGAGCTGGACATCAGCAACGTGCTGATGGACGAGAGGACCGCGAGGCTTATGATAGAGGCGCCGCTCAACCTGAAGGGGCACCTGGAAAAGGAGCTGCGCGTGAACATAATGGTGAACAGGGAGAGCCTGCGAAAGATGCAGGAGCTTACGAAGGGGATGAGCGTGGTGAGGAGCACGGAGGCCCTGATTGTGGCGTACGAGAAGGGGTTCCTGAAGCATTTCGACGAAATAGAGAAGGAGGTCGCGGAGGCTGCCCTCTTCAGGCTGAAGAGTGCCGGATGCGCCATAAGCTTCAGGGAAATAGAGGAGTACATGAAGAGCGTGTCCTGAATGGAAGAGACCCGGGTGCGAATTGCGGTCGACAAGCGGGAGGCGGGCTTCGCCGGATTATTGAAATCATTGGGGGCCGAGGTGGAGGAGGGGACGCTCCCGGTCGCGGATTTCATCTGCTCAGAGCGCGTTGCCGTGGAGAGGAAAACCCGGGACGATTTCGAGAAATCGGT
>JAXDAS010000094.1:0-3217 GCA_034679605.1 Microcaldota archaeon | reverse complement strand
ATTCCGTGCTCCTGTACGGGGAGAAGCCGGTGGTGCTATGAATCTGGAGGAGGATTGCATGCGGAAAGGTCTCCTGCGCCCCATGCCCCCGGATATGCGCAAGGCTGAGAATTCGCTCAGGATAAGCGGGATGAAGCTGGAGGCGGCGAAAAAAGAGCTGGGCTACGGCCTTTTCGAAGGGGCATTCATCACTGCCTACACATCGATGTTCCATGCCGCCCGCGCATTGCTCTTCAGGGACGGGTTCAAGGAGAGGAGCCATTACTGCATCTTCCTCTACGTTTCTGAGAAATACCGCGGAAAAATAGAGATGAAATACATAAACGAGTTGAATTCGCTCAGGATGATCCGCCATAAGGTGATGTATGGGGACGAGGATGAGGTGCGGATGAGGGAAGTTGAAGAAGAAGAGGCGAAAAGTTCCGTGAAAATGGCGGAGGGTTTCCTCGAATCGGTAAGGAAAATAATAGAGAATAAATAGAAGAAAAATAGAAACTCACTTTCTCTTCGGGCCGGGCCTCTGCTTCTGCCTTCCCTTCGCCCACAGGCCGCGCGCCTTCCTTCCGCGGGAAGTAAGTCCCCTGAAGGCCCTTCCCTTCGCCAATTTCAGTCCGGGCTGCGCCTTGCTCATGTCAACGAGAATAACCTCGTAGAATTTGTGGTTCCCATCTTCCCCGACAATGTATGAATTCAAAACTTCCATGTTTTTGTAAACCCTGTTCGCACGCTGCTCCGCAATCGCCTGGTGCGAAAGCCCCGGCTGCACATACACGTACATGTGCCCCGGATGCCTTCCCATGCGCACGGTCGGCCTCCTTCTCCTTCCCTTGTCCATCTTCACGCGGACAATCGCATACCCCACTTTCGCCTTGTACCCGAGCATGCGCGCGCGGGCAAGATTCGACGGCCTCTCCACGCGCACAATTGCCTCGCCCTTCCTCCAAAGGGTAAGCTTCTGCTTGTAGAAATCCGGTCTCTCCCTCAATTCGTTCTGATACGTTTCCCTTATGTACTTGTATGCTCCCATATAATTCACCCTCCGTTCAGGCAACATGCGCCGAGGCGCAGTATTTACCCTACATCCGAAGTGATTCTATTTGCAGGCATTCGTTTTAAAAACATTAGTATATCAAATGGAATTCTCTGTTTCCGCAGCAAGAATGGTGAATGTATGAAACCATCCGGCGAGACGTTCGCAACGACCTTGGAGGAAGTGAAGGGCGCGGAGGCTAAAGCCGCACAGATCCGCGCGGATTCGAAGGCAAAGGCAGAGGAACTCCTGAAGAACGCCCGCAAGGAGGCCGAGGACATAAGGCTCAAATCCGAGGAGGAGGCCGTGGAGATGGAGAACCGGCTCATTGCGGAAGGGAAGAAGGAGACGGAAAAGGAAGTAAGCAAAATCCTCGCGGACGCGAAGAAGGATTCCGAGAGGATAAGGGCGAAGAAGGCGGACGCGAAGCTGCTGAATTCACTTCGCGATGAAGTCCTGAACGTCGAGTGATATTGATGCTCCGGCCATTGAAGATGCAGAAGATACGAGTTGTGGCCGTCAAATCCCTAACAAATTCCCTGCTCCAGGACATGCACAACCTGGGCATCGTGGAGATAAGGAAGGCGTCCGCCGCGGATTTCGCGGCGGGGAAGACCGCCCCCATATACGACCGGATATCCGCCGCCTGGATAAAGCTGCGCACGATAAAGGCGATGCTCGAGCTGCACGGGGGCCAGTACAGGGAGATGGGGGCCGAGCAGGCGCTCGCGGAGGCGGAAAAAATACAGATAGGGGACGCGCTCCGCAAGGACCACGAGAGGCTCTCCGCGCTCACCGCGGAGCTGGCCGCGCTCGAGCTGAGGTTGAGGGGCGCAAGGAAGCTGCTCCCGTTCAGGAACGTGGATTTCTCGGCCGCAAGGTCCACTTATATACAATTATACGCGGGGACCGTGGCATCGGCAAAGATGCCTTTCCTCCGCAAGTCCCTTCCGCCCGCATGCGAGGCCAGCGCGCGCGTCGGCAAGGCCGAGACCACTCTCCTCGTGCTCTGCAAGAACGACGAGGACGTCACGTCCGGGGTTGAGCTTGCCCTCTCGAAGTGCGGCTTCTCACCCATAAACGTTTCCGATTTCACCACCCCGCCCGAAACCGTGAAGAGGCTCGAGGGTGAGATTTCCGCGAAGAAGGCCGAGATAGCGAAGGTGAGGGAGGAGATCTCCGCCTACGCCTCAAGATACGGGGAGCAGGTGAAAACGCTGGAGCGCACGCTCGCGGTCTGGGCTGAGAGGGAGCTCGCGACCAAGGACTTCGGCTTCGGGGCGGAAACCGTGGTTCTGGAGGGGTGGATGAAGGACAAGGATTATGAAAAGCTGCACGGCCACCTGGAGGCGAAGTTCGCGGGAAAGGCGTACATGGATAGGATAGGGGGGGACAAGCCCCCGACCGTGCTCGAGAACCCGGAATCCACGAAGCAGTTCCAGTTCCTTGTGGAGCTGTTCTCGCTGCCGCAGCCGGACGAGATAGACCCTTCCCTAATATTACTAATTACGGTTCCAATCATGTACGGGCTGATGCTCGGGGACGTCTTCTACGGCGTCATCTCCTTCCTGCTCGCCTCCTGGATGATGGGGAAGGTGAAGAAGGGGGGCCTCGGCTTCGAGGTCGCCCGCATATGGAAGTTCAGCGCAATCGCGGGCGTCATTTTCGGGGTAATTTTTGACGAGTGGATGGGCATCTCCAGCCTACAGTGGCTGGAGTTCCTCCAGAGCTGGGGGGTCCTGAACCTCGCGGCCATGGGCATCACCGGCCCGCTCTACCACGGCTTCAGCAGGACCCATAACATGAGCCTCCTGCTCGGCCTTTCCATAATTCTGGGCATGCTGCACCTCGCCGTCGGATTCCTCCTGGGGGCGATAAACCACTGGCACCACAACAGGAAGCACGCGTACGGAAAGCTGGCCTGGATAGGCCTGGAAATCGGCGGCTTCTTCCTCGTCACAATCTACATGCTGGCGATGTTCCCGGCCGAATGGGGCGCACCCGCAGCCGCGTTGTTTTTCGTCTCGCTCGTAATCATAATCTGGGCCGAGGGGATGATGGGCGCCGTCGAGCTCCCCGGAATCCTGGGCAACTCCCTCTCCTACGCAAGGATAGCTGCGGTCGGCATAGCCGGCGTAGCCCTCGCCGAAGTCATAAACGACTCATTCATGCCCGGCCCCGAGCAGG
>JAXDAS010000093.1:0-3820 GCA_034679605.1 Microcaldota archaeon | reverse complement strand
TGGTTTACGCCTGCTTCGGCAATTATGAAGCACGGCTTTCCTGCACCAATTGACTTATTCCCTAGTGGTATACTCATTTAGGTTCCCCTTCCCCTTCATCATAAATTCGGCAAATCTGAAATCAAGCATAGTGTCTATATCTATGGAACGTTCACTAGGCATATGGTAAGGTACAGACCCATTCTCAAAATATATTCTTTTTTCAGTTAGCAAATCTTTGACTCTCACTACATATACGGCACCGTTTGGAACAAAAGGCTGACTAATCTTTTTCGAACCGGATGAGAATGCAGCCCACCCAAGAACTGGCTCCATAAAACCATTGCTTCCGGCAACAAAAGTCCATTCCGGAGGATGAGCACTTTCACAAACGGATATACAGGATTTTGCCCCGGAAACAATTAGATTATTGATAGCACCGTTAAGATCGGCCGGAGTCCTCAGCGGGGAGGTGGGCTGGAGTATTACAACAATGTCTGGATGATAGTTCTCCTTTGACAGGTAGTCCAATGCATGTATTATTGCATCAACGGTGGGGCTCTCGTCGTTTGCATACTGTCTTGGTCTAGGAATAACTTCGGCTCCTGCAATTTTTGAAAGACGTTTAATCTCATCATCGTCTGTTGAAACTACCACTCTTCCTGGATGGCCAGAATTCTTTGCAACGTCTATGCTAAATGATATCAGGGGCTTTCCGCACATTGGCATAATATTTTTTCTGGGAAGCCGCTTACTGCCGCCTCTTGCTGGAATGATATAAATTATTTCCATAGGTTAATGTATTGAAGATAAACTTGTATAAAAATTTAACTATGGAGCGTATATAAAGAAGCTAGCAACTGGAATAAATTAAAAATAGATGAGGTATTGGCTAATGGACGGACTGCAGGACGAAGTAAAAACTCTGGCCAAGGGCTCATTCTGGCAGGCAGTGTCAGCGGTGGTGGTCCGCGTCCTCTCGCTCCTGTACATGGTGGCCCTCGCCAGGACGTTCCCGGAGGGCGACATCGGGCTATTCTTCTTCTGTCTCGGCGTGCTCTCCATGCTCAACCTCATCCTGGACTTCGGGCTTGCCTCCTCCCTCCAGAGGTACATACCATACCTGGCGAGCAGGAGGATGTTCGGGGAGGCGAAGGGGCTGCTGGAAAAGGCATTCCTCGTAGGCGTGGGGATTTCGCTTGCTGCGGCCGCGGCGTTCGTGCTTCTGCCCGGGCAGATAGCGCAGGCCTTCAACATGCCGGAGGCCGCGCGCGTGTTCCCCATCTTCGCATTGTACCTGGTGGTTGCGGAAACCTTCAACCTAAGCCAGGGCTTCGTGATGGGAAGGAAGCTGGCCAAGGAGAACGCTGGCGGCGCTAACATCGTGAACGCCGCGAAGCTCGTGCTGACGATGGCATTAGCGTACGCGCTTGGGGCGGGCATTGGGAGCCTCGTGTTCGGGATTGTGGGTGCATACGTGCTGGGGCTGGCCTACTCCGCAGCCTTCTCGGTAAGGGAATACGGGAAAATAAGGGAGGCGGCGGGGGGAGACGGGCCGCGTGAGTCCTTCTTCAGGGAATTCGCCGTGTTCGGGATGGCGCTTTCCGCGATAACCGCTCTCGGCTCCATCATGATTTACATAAACACGATAATGCTCGGGATGCTCCTGCCGGCCGAAGCCGCGGCCGCGGAGATAGCCGTTTATTCGCTTGCGGTCTCGCTGGCTGGGTTCCTTTACATATTCGTGGCCCCGGTCAGCAGCACGTTCCTTCCCATAATATCCGAGATGCACGGGAAAGGGTCCAAAATGGAGGAGATGGACAGCCTTGCAGAGGAGGCGGTCACGTGGGTGGTTGCGGCATCCATCCCCGCGCTCGCAGTATTCCTGCTCCTGCCTGGGGAAATCATCAATCTGCTTTATGGGCCCGCATACGCGGGCGGAGGTATTGTCCTCGCAGTCTTCTCAATCGGTATATTCTTTTCCCTCATAAGCCACATACAGAGGGTCATATTCGTTACCTTCGACCAGCTTGGGCTTGAGATAAAGATACTCGGTTCCGCGCTTGCAATCAACGTTATCCTCAACATATTCCTCATAAGCCAGTACGGCATACTCGGGGCTGCGCTATCCTCCGCCCTCGTCTCGGCGTATATGTTCGCTGCCGAAGCATACAACCTCAAAAAAGTGGGAGGGATAAATTTCCCGGCCAGGGCGGTCGCCAAATACATGTGCGCCGGGATGGCAAGCCTGGCGTTCTCTGCAGCGCTAAAGTACGCCCTGGATAGCTTGGCGCCGAGCCAGGATTTTGCCGCAGAGATGGCGGTCATCGTGATTGTCGGGGCCGCGTATGCGGCGCTATACCTGCTGTTCCTTATCTTGCTAAAGGCATTCAGCAAGAAGAACGAGGCTATGTTCCTGGCAATCATGAATAAGGCGGGCATCCCGGAGAGCATGAAGAGATTTGGAATGTCAGTGTTCGAGAAAGGGGTTCAGGGGAGCGAACCGTAGGAATCGAATACCTTCCTTGCTATTCCGGGCCAGCCGAACTCCTTCTCCACCCTCTCCCTACCGGCCGCGCCCATCTTGCGGCGCAGGGATTCGTCGGAAGCGAGCAGGGTGAGCCTGTCCGCAAGGGCGGCGCCATCGCCAACCTTCACAAGGAAGCCCGTCTTTCCGTCCTGCACCTGGTCCATGGCGCCCTCTGTGGCGGTGGCGACCACCGGCAGGGAGCAGGCCATCGCCTCCTGGATCACATTGCCGAAGCTCTCGTATTCCGAGGGGTGGGCGAGCATGCCGCAGAGATGGTAAAGTGCCCTCATCTCCGGGAAATTTAGCTGGCCGAGGAAGGTTACGCGAGGGCCAGCATCAATCTCCCCGAGGTAATTCTTTCCCGCGAGGAGGAGGCGGGCGCGGGGGTTCCTTTCCGAAACCGAGCGGAACGCCTTGAGGAGGGCGCTTATTCCCTTGCCCCGCACAATCCTCCCCGCGAAGAGTATGTTCACGTCGCCCTCCCTTATGGAGAAGCGGCCGCGGAGGGATTCCATCAGTTCCTGGTCCGGCGCGAAATCCCGCACATCAACTGCGTTCGGAAGGTGCACCATCCTCTCCATGGGGAGCAGGTAATTCCTGTGGAACTTCTCCATCCTGGCTAGGTTCTGCACGAAAAGCAGCCTGGGCATGCGGAGGGTGAAGGGTGCAAAGAGAACGTACTTGGGGAAAAGGATGGGGAAGGCGCGGAGCGTGAGGTGGCCGCCCCGGTAATGGGCCACGGATTTCCTTCCAATGAGGAAGGGGGCTATTGAATCGTATATGTAAGAAGAGGTGCCATGGATGTGTAGGATGTCCTCCGGGCTGCGGGAGCGTATGAAATTTATGAGCGGAAGGGAGAACTCCAGCGGGTCCCGGATGGAAAAGGTGGTGCGGAGCACTATCTGCCCGTAGCCGTCCCGGTGCGTCGTCTCGTATTCCTTCCCCTTCATTGAGTTGGAAAGGTTCACCATCACGTGCTCGTAGTCCCGCCCTTTTCCATATTTCATTAGGTTGGAAACGAAGCGGTTGGTGATGTGGCTGAGGGACGCGAAGGAGTCCGGGCCCGAGAGCCTTGGGTAGAAAGGCTCCATGCTGTGGGTGAGAATGTGGTATGCCCTCATGCGCTAATCTCCCCTTTTTTAAATTTATTAGCATTAACAAGGTTATAAATGGTTATATAGGATTGGTTTCAGGGTGTTGGGTTGAACATTGGGTTCTATTACGGCGTCGGCCAGAGCGAGGCGAGGTGGGAGGACGACCTCTTCAAGCTGAAGGTCGCGGCCCGCCTGCCAAAAAACTGGAAGGTTTCCG
>JAXDAS010000092.1:0-2914 GCA_034679605.1 Microcaldota archaeon | reverse complement strand
AGAAGAAAGGGACGGGAAGGAGAGCCTGGTAGTGTTCGATGTTTCGTTTAGGATGCCGGGGAGCCCGGGAACGAGGTTCACTCCATATTCTTACTATTTGTATGGGGAAGGGATTTCGTTCGGAAGAAGGGTTGCGATTGAGATAAAGCAGGCGAATAAAGAGAAAAGGATGGAGGAAGTGACGAGCTAAGCGGGGCAGGCAAAGCTCGTAATCCTCTCTTGGTAGCTTCCGTCTATTTTTATGAATGGGAGAGCCTTGGAAAGGTTCACGCCCAGCTTGTGCAGTTGCAGCATGCTGGACAATTTTCCCTTGTGGGAGGCGATCCTCTCCGCGGTTCTGGGCCCCACCCCAGGGATGCGGAGGAGTTCTTCCTTCCCAAGGCCGTTTATCTCCTGTGGCTTGGCTAGTTGGGAGCGCGCGATTGTCACTTTCGGGTCCTCGTTTGGGAGAAAATCGTTCCTGTATGCGAGGCTTATTTCGTCTTGGGTAAAATTATAGTCGCGGTAGAGGAAATCCAACTGGTATAAGCGGTGGCCCCTCCATTTTCCTGCGGGGGAGTATCCCTCCATCGGGGTTCCCATTATGGGGGAGAAGGGGGAGTAATAGACGCGCTTGACCCCCATATGGGCGTATTCGGAAATGGCACAACCGAACACCTCCCTGTCGGTTTCCCCAAGGGCACCGACAATCAGCTGGGTGGTATGTGAAAGGCCTGCGCGTTTTCTTGCCTCCTCCCTTATCCACGCCTGGCGCACAAGGATGTCATTCTTCATGTCTTTTGTTGAAGAAAGCTCGGATAGGTGGGAAGGGGAGATGGATTCTATGTTTATGGAGAGGCGGTCCGCGTAGAGGGCGGCCCTTTTTATCTGGTCCCTTGTGGAGCCGGGGAGGATTTTCAGGTGGATGTAGCCGCGGAAGCGGAAATTCTCGCGGAGTGTTTTTACCTCTTCTATCATTTCTTCCATGTTTGTTTCCGGTTCCTCTATGGAGGAGGAAAGGAAGAGGGCCTCTACTAATCTCTTCTTGTAGAAGAAATGGAAGGTGCGGGCGAGCTCGCCCTTTTCATATTTGTGGGGCTGCCTGCGCAATGAGCATTTGGAGTTTATGCAGTAGCGGCAGTCCATCTTGCATTTGTTTGTGAGGAGGGTCTTGAACAGCTTGCATGAGCCGCGGGGGCTGGAAGCCTTGTAGATGGGGAGCTGGGTTTTCCCAAGGGAAAGAAAAGTGGAGCTCTGGCAGCTCTCCATGTCGAAGGAGGCGACTTCCGAGAGGGACTTCACTTTCTCCACACTGGTCATGGGTTGGATGGAATTTTGGAGGTTTATAAACGGGGGGAGACCTCGGTGCCAGTGATGCCAGTAATCCATGTATTAAGAATTTTTCTGGAGAAATGAGGATGGGGATGATTATGGGCAGATATTTGCATCAGACTATTGATGGCGCCGGCGCGCAGGGCGGCATCGGAGAGCTCAGGGGAAGGAAAATCCTGGAAGCCAGGCCGGAAATAATGAGGATTGTGGATTCTGTTTCAAGGATCGTGGGCAAGGTCGCGACGCCGCAGGAACTGCTGCTGGTGACGGCGGAATGGATTCCTATGGCAAGGAGGATGAATGCGGAGGAGGCAATCCTTCACGGAATTGAGCACACGGCAACGCTTTTTGGGAAAGTTAATACTGCATTTGAGCTGGAAATCAGGAGAAACCCAAATGGACTTGCTAATCAGCTAAGCGCGGCAAGGGATGCGTTGTGGGACTTGCTCTGCAATATGAGAGAGCAGGAGCCGCAGGAAAAGGAGCACCTGGCTTAATCAAGGAAGGCTTCTATTTCGTCTTCCTGCTCTTCTTCCTTCTTCTGCTGGTCTGAATCGAATTTAATCGCCTGCAGGTGGAGGGGTTCTCCCTTCTCCATCTTCCTGGATTTCCTGTCCCGGATTTCTACGAATGCGGGATAGTTGATCGCTTCTCCTACGATTATTCCTTCACCTACTTTAAGAGATGTGATGCTGCGCATTGTGCGGTCATCCAGTCCTTCTGAGCTTTGGCGGATGTGGTCCAGGTCGTTGGGGTTGGTGACGCGAAGGATTATGTGGGTGTTGCATTGGCTCAGGGTAGTAGTAGATAACTGAACGGGGCGCTGGGAAACCACACATAATGCCGCGCCGAACTTCCTTCCCTCCCTCGCTATTTTCTCTATTACGAATTTGGAAGGGGTGTGGACGGACTTGGAGCGCTCTGGGGCGAAGTTGTGCGCCTCCTCCACGAGTAGCATAAACGGGGGGATGGAGCCTTTCCTTCTTAATTTGAAGAGGCGGGAGGCGATGAGGGTAACTATTGCTTTCTTTCTTTTCTGGTCGTCTAAATCGCTTAGGTCTAAGACGAGCATTTCTCCTGGGCGGAGCTCGTAGAGATTTGGATTTTTGCGGGTGGGGTGGATGAGGCGCATTGAGGCGAGCTCGTACAACGGGCGCATCAGGGAATCCTTTGTGTTCTTGTTTATGCCTGCGGTTTCCACCCTTGCGATGAGGTCCTGCATCCCGTAAACTGTGTTGTTCTGCTTGGAATCTTCGGCCATTTGTTTTAGGATTTTTCCCAATTCCACCCTTGCCGGGCCGGTCATGTCCGGGAAAAGGGTGCCGAGAAGCTCGGGGTTTAGGTTGGAGAACGGGACGGAAATTGATTTTCCTTCAACTACCCTTACCTGCTTCCCATATTTCGGGTCATTTTTGAAGCCGATGTATTCCCCGTGGATATCTATTACTACTACGGAGATGCGTCCGTCCTCCTTTTTGCGGTCAAGGAGTTCTTCCAGAATCACCGAAGATAAGTGCGACTTGCCGGCACCGCTCATCGCAAGGATTGCGAGGTGCTTCTGGAGCAGTCTTGTCATGGAGACTTTTGCTTCCACATCGTGGTT
>JAXDAS010000091.1:0-3391 GCA_034679605.1 Microcaldota archaeon | reverse complement strand
GGGGAAATTGTTTGCCCCTTTTGATGGGGTGCGGGCGGACATAGATGACAGGGTGGAAACCCTTGGGAAGAAGATAAGGCAGGCGGAGAAGGACTGGGTTCCTTACGTGGTTGTGGTGGGGGACAAGGAGATGGAGACCGGGAAGCTTGCAATTACGATTAGGGATACGGGCGAGAAAAAAGAGATGAAAATAGAGGAGCTGGCTGCGGAAATAAGGAAGAAAACCGAGGGGAAGCCGTTCGAGCAGTTGAGCATGCCTAAGGAATTATCTTTGAGGCCGATATTCTACGGATGATGAAGGATGACTGACTTGATAAAAATCCTGTCTGATCCTAAATATGCAATAACTGTTTTTGCTTATGCGATTGTTATCGGAGTTCCAAGCACATATTTTGGAGGCATAGTCGGATTGGACAAAGCAATCATACTGGAAAGCTTGTTCATAGCTAGCATTATTGCGGCAAACTATGTGCAAAACAAAGAAAAGACAATAGATGAAAGCAAAGATGAATTGAAAAAAGACCCGTATCTTAATGAAAAACTGCTAAGGAAGAGGGAACTGGTGCAGGAACCGGGGTATAGAACCGCACTGATGCTTGTTTTTCTGGTCGGAACGCCGTTGATTTTTGCCTTTGATTTTACAACTACTGGCTATTCCATATTGACTCTGTTCGACAACCCTGCTGCAGCGGCGGTTGGGGCATGGATTGCTAGTTTCTTTGACGCAGTGATAGTTGGTTCGGTGTTTTGGCTGGCGTTTTTACTATTTGCATTATTTATGGAGTCCAAAATAAATTAGAAAGCGCCTGCAAACTCCTGCAGGAACTTGACCGGGTCCTTTGCCTTCACATATGCGGATGCGAGTAGCACTCCTTTTGCGCCCAATTCCAGGGATTTCTTCACATCCTCCTTTGTGCTCACTCCTGCGCCGCAGAGGACCTTTACCGCGGAATTGGAGGCGTGGACTGCTTCAACCGTGGATTTGATCACTTCGGGCTTGGCCGTGGAAACGGAAATGCCTGAGCCGATGAGCTCGGGCGGCTCAACCGCAATCCAGTCCGGGCCGAATTTTGCGAGCTCTGCGCATTCTGTTGCATTTTCCCCGCAGACTATGGTTTCCAAACCTTGGGTTTTGAGCAGGGAAACGGTTTTTCCTACATTTTCTGTTCCTATCCTGTGCTCGGAATGGTTTACGAGCGAGCCTTTTACGTTGATGGATTTGAGAGCCTCTGGAATGAGAAAACCGGTGTGGGCGCCCTGCTCGAATGCGTCCGTGTGCTGGGCGAACACATCCTTGTACATGGTCGCGGAGCAGTTGAGGTGGGTGGGCGGCGGGCAGACGACTATGCGAACTCCGGTCTCGTGGGAGACCTTTGCCGCAGCATCAGTGAGCGCGAGGCAGCGCGAGAAAGAGGCGGAATAATTTTTCAAATTAAGGACTATCATATGGACACCCGTGTGCAGTAATAAATGGAACCAATTATAAAAGCGAGTACGGAAATTTACGTATGGAACTGGTTTCGGAAATAGAGAAAAGGCTCCTTGAGAAGGAAAGGAGGCTGGATTCGCTCATTGTGAAGGAGAGGGAGGCGGTGCGCCTCTGCTCAAAGTCCATAAAGGAAACTCATTTGGGGAACTTTGGGGAGGCGGAGGAGCTGTTGGAAGAGGCGCGGAAGGTGCTCGCTGAGATGGAGAAGAATGCCGCGGGGCTGGAGTGGAGGCTGGACCACCCTAACGCTGAATATACGGAGGGGATGGTTTATCTCTCCATTGCACGGGATGGGAAGATACTTGGGCAAAGGGAGGTCGGGGTTGGGGACGAGTCCTACCTGGACGGGCTGCTGGACTGCATGGGAGAGCTGAAAAGGAGGATGTTCGACCATCTGAGAAAGGGTGAGAGGAAGGAGGCGGAAAGGGTTTTCGGATTTATGGAAAAGATATTCATGGAAGTAGAGCCTCTGCATTTCTCTGGTGCATTGATGCCGGAGCTGAGACGAAAGCAGGATGTGGGGAGGGCGCAGTTGGAAGATGCCAGGGGAAAACTAATAAAATAACGGATAGAAAACAGGTGAGGTGGAAATTATGAAGTGGATTGCATTCGGGTTGGCGTTTTTGCTGGTTTTTGGCTGCATAGGGGGCGAGCAGCCGCCTGCGGGAACTGGAAACGGGCAACAGGCAGCTGGAAACCAGACTTCCGGGGGCCACCTCGTGATAGGGGAGGGCCAAGGGAGCGTTGTGACTCAGGGAGGGGGTGAGACGCCTATCCCCGCGACGGAATACGCCAGCAACCAGAACGCGGAGTTGCACGTGTATTTCTTCAACGTCGGCTCCGGCGACATACAAGGCGATGCAATCCTCATAAAGAAAGGGGACATGGACATCCTCGTGGACGCCGGCCCGACGCAGAAACAGCAGGACCTGGTGAACTACCTGATGGAAGCCGGGGTTGACGATTTCGAGCTGGTGGTTTCCACGAACGACGACCCGGAGCACACGGGCGGGCTTGAATATGTATCGGAAAGGTTCAGGTTCGGGGAGCTGTGGAGGCCGGAGGAGGGAAGCCAGGCGTACACGGAGTACCTGAACTCTCTTGGGGCGGAAAGCTACAAATTCGTTGGCGAGGGGGACACGAAGGCCCTGAATGGCGTGACGCTGACCGTGCTGAACCCGATAAAGGGCGAGGACAGGTTCTTCGACGTGAACAACGACGGGGTCGTATTGAAGGTGGAGGACAGGGGGCTGTGCATCCTTCTCACCGGGGACATACTCGGCTCCCAGCAGACCGTGGCAACGAAAAGCGGACCGTGCCAGATAGTGCAGTGGCCGAACCACGGGATGAGCGAGGGGCTCACTGAGATAAACTGGCTCATGGACCAAACAAGGCCCGAGGTCATAGTGATAAGCGGGAGCGCGACCGACTGGACGAACTCGAGGCAGTCGCTCAAGAACGCGGCGTTCCTCGGCAACGAAGAGAGCGTGGTCAGGAACATAACCGTGCTGGAGAACTATCTCGGCACGGGCGTGAAGATAACCTGGGATGGGGAAGAATATAACGCGGCAATAGAGGGGATGCCCAGGGCGAGGCGCTAGAACCGGTCTTCATCCGTCATGTTCGCAAACGGGTCCTCCTCGGTGGCCGGTTCGCCATCCGCGGGGTTTTTCTTCTCGTTCAGGAGCATCTCCTTGTGGTCCGAGGCGCGCGCCGATATTAACGGGTCCGCGTGGTCCTCCAGGTGGCTGAACAGGGAGGGGTACCTCATCAAGTCCTCCTTGTCCGTGAAGAGGGTGAGTGCCAGGATCTTTTTGAAGGCCTCGTTGCGCTGCCCATCGCAGGAAAAGGGCGCGTAGAGCTCGCTTATCAGCTTTAGGGCCATGTTTTTTACCCTCTGGT
>JAXDAS010000090.1:0-14298 GCA_034679605.1 Microcaldota archaeon | reverse complement strand
CCCAAGAAAGAGAACCTGCCCCCTGATCTGCGGCCATTCTTTTGTCAGCCGTTTCGAGATTTTCCTGCTTATCTGAACATGGTTCGCTTCACCACAATCAGGGAACTGGGAACCCGGAACGGAAAACCCGCCATTTTCATTCGGGAAACCGGCAACAGGAAACTGAAAACCCGCTCCCTGAATCCGGGTGGGCCCACTCTTATCCTATATTTAATAGAAATAGAAGAACAGTATCGCCGTAGCAGGGATAGTGATGTTGTCGTCCAGCGGAAGCGGCAGGGATTCCGCGATTGTGCATGCGATTGCGAGCGGGATGGCGGCGGGACCGATGAAGTAATATGCGGCGAGGGAGCCAGCGAAGAAGGCGATGCTCCCCTCAAAAGTCTTGTTTCTGTTGTACGGGAGGAAAAATCTTCCCCCCTTGCCGAAAATGGAGGAAAGGGAGTCGCCGAAGGCGAGGACGCAGATGGCGGCCGAGAGGCTGTTCGGGTCGCCTATTGCGACCGCGGCCATGAGTATGCCGAACGCGTACCAGGCGGAGCCGAAGCCGGGGACGCGGACGCCCTCGCGCTCGAAGTTCTCTATGAACCAGCTCACAAAAGGGAGGCGGAAGCCGATGAGCACGAGGTGCATTGCCATGAGCCCGGCGAGTATTCCCGCGAATAATATTATCTCGAATGTGTGCCTTCCGAACTGCTGGAGTATCAAAAGGAAGATTATCCCGATTGCGATGTGTATTAGCTTCCTACTCGTTTCCTTCAAAGAACGCACCCCAGATTATGTCGGCAAATTGGTAGGCTATTGGAGCGAGAACCAGCGCGGCGGCAAGGTCCTCGAATGTGTGCACTCCCAAATAGAAACGGGTATATGCCACTATGAGGGCGAAAAGCCAGTAGAATGGGAAGAAGCGCTTCCCTATGAATGGGATCATGAGCGTGAATGCGATTGCCGCATGCCCGCTCGGCATGGAGAAATCAAGCGGGCATTGGATGAGCGAATCGGCGGAGAGGCAGGGCCGGGGCTGCATTATTACGCTCTTTGCGGCGAGGGCGATTAAGCCGGCGATGAGCAAGGCGAGCACTATCTTCCCTCTCTTTTCCCAGCGGGGCTCGGAGAGGAAAACGGCTATCCCTATTATTGCGAAGAAGGAGTAGGGGTTGTCAAGGAATTGTGCGAGGTAAAGGAAGGCCTGGGCGAACTCCATGCTAATTCACAGGGGGCTTATGCCGGAAAAGGTATAAAAAAGCGCCATGCCTGCGAGCGAGAGCAGGGCGAAGTATTTCATGAAGGAGGAGGGGCGGCCCTCCGCGTATGAGATGAAGGAGGCGGAGAGAAAAGCGTAGATTGCGAGGTAGGAGACGGCGGTGGAGCCTATGCCGGAGGGGGCGGGCGAGCCGTTGAGGGCGGCTATTTCGGAAGAGAGGGTGAGCGTGGAGCCGATTATGAAGGGGATGAGGAGGGCTCCAAAGATTAGAGTATATTTTTGCATGGACAGGAGGGATTCCCGCTCCCTGCGCATTTCCAACGCGGAGAGAATGTCTTCGGCTATGAGGGCGAGGTAGCGGGAGATGTCATGTCCCGCGCTAAGCGCGTGCATGAGGAATATAGAAAAGCGCTTGAGAAGAAGGGAGCGGTTGCGCCTCCACAGGTCTTCCAGTACGGACTCCTGCTTCACGTTCGCCTTTGCCTGCTTGAGGGAGACGAGGAGCTCGTCCTTGAGGGGGGAGACGGAATATTTGGACATTGAAAGGAGGAGGGGCTCCAAACCCCTGCCCGGTGGCTGGGAGGAGAGGGCGAGCACCGCGTCCGGGAGGCCGGACTCGAGCTTTTCCCTCTTCTGTTCCTGGAGGTATTTTGGATAGGCATAGGCTGTGCCCGCTGCAAGCAATAGAATGAATCTGGGAAGCCGGGGGAGCGGAAGGAATTGGAGGGCAACGAATAGGGCAAGAACCGCGAACATGGGCGCGATAAGGGCGAAGGAAACCTTTGGGGCGAAGAAGGACGGGGGGAACAAGGAGGCGGAGGTTATGAGGACGAGGGCGGAGAGCGCGGGGAGAAGGATTAGGAGGAATACGGGGATTGCTTCGGGCTGGAGCGCGGGGAGGGGGGAGAAGCTTCCGAGGGAGGAGAAGAGGATGAGGAACGAGGGGAGGATTACCGCGATGGCGATGAAAACCAATGAGAGGACCGCCTGCCTGGAGGAGGCGTCCTTCATCGCGTGCTTCTGGAGGGAGAGGAGATCATCGGAAGCGCGGATTAGTTCCGCCCCGGATTTTCCTTTCTCGTAAGCAGCTGAAACGCCGAGAAGGGAGCGCTTTATCGGGATGGATTGGAGGGATTCCGCAAGATGGGAAAGGGAGCCGGGGATGCTCGCGCCCCTCTTCATCTCCTTTTCTATGGACTTGAGCTCCTGGGCGAGGGGGGTCTTCCCTTTGGAGATTATGGACAGGGATTCTGCGAACGGGACATTCAGCTCAAGGAGCATCCCCAGCATGCGGAGGGAGGAAGGGAGCTCGGATTCCATTAGGGAGATGCGCTGCATGAAGAGGAGGCGCGGAACGCGGAGAAGGAGGAAAAACGAGAGGGCGAAGAAGAGGAAAAAGACGGGGATGGAGAGGGGGTCCGGAAGGAAGAACAGGAAGGTTAGGAAGGCGAGCGAGAAGGAGATGAATAAGGAAAAGGAGGCGAACCTGCCGGGCTGGATGCCGATTTTCTCCGCGAATTTGAGGGACATGCTGCTGAGAGGGATGGAAGGGAAGGAATTTGCAATATTTACGATGAAGCTATCTGCCATAGAATTTCCCCTGGTAGTCCTCGAAGAAATCCGCGAATTGCCTTTTCTTCATGAGGAAGGATTCCCTTTCCTTCAGTTCGCTGGAAATCTCCTTTTCGCTCAGGCCGAGTGAGGAGGAAATTGAGGACAGGAATTCCTTTTCATGGTTTTCCTTCCAGGAATCGGGGCCCATTTCATAGGAGAGCACGGCTTTTTTGGAAGGGCCGAAGCAGAATTCAACCATCCTGCGCACTTCGGTGTTTTTTCTTTTCTTCGGGTCGTAGTGTAGCATGCGCCTCTGCACCACTATGGCGTCTATGCTGTTGAAATCAGCCTCGCTCACACCGAAAAACCTGAGGCGGCGGAGGGTCTCCTCCGCACTCTGCGCGTGGAAGGTCGCGTAGCAGCCGCGGGCCTGGCCCCCGAGAAGCGCGTCGAAGAGTGCGCCGACCTCCTCCGCATTACGTACCTCGCCCACTATGAGGCGGTCGGGCCGACTGCGGAGCGTATCGTAAACCAATACGCGGAGGGAGATGCCCATCTCCTCGTTCGCGACGAGGCGGGCCTTGTGCGGGTGTGGGATGTTTATCTCCGGGCTTTCCTCCGTGATGACGATGCGCTCGTCCGATGGAACGAAGGAGAAGAGAGAGTTCAGGGTGGTGGTTTTTCCGCTTGCGGTGTTGCCGGAGATTATCAAGGACATGTCCGCCTGCATCAGGAGGGAAAGGAGGGCGACTGCGCGGGAGGGGAATGCCCCGCTTTCAACGAGCTCGGAGGGCGAGAACGGATTGTCTGTAAAGCGGCGGATGGTGAGCTCCCCCGCGGAAAGGGGCGGGAGGGAGGCGTGGAGGCGGGAGCCGTCCGGGAGAATGGCGTTGAGCTTGGGGCGCTGCAGGGTGATGCGGCGGCCTATGTTCTTGCCCATCTTGTTTATTACGTCTGTGAGGGCTTCGGCGGAGGTGAACTGGGCGTTCACGGATTTCCAGCCCTCCTTCCTTATGTATACGTAGGCCGGCTGGTTTATTCCGATGATGCTGATTTCCTCTATTGACGGGTCCTCCAGAAGCTTGTCCAGGAAGGCGAAGCCGTAGACGTGGAGGAAGCACATCTCGGGGAGGTAGTGGGCTTGGTCCCTGTCAAGGAGGATGCCTTCGGATTGGGCGGTGCGGAGGACGATGGATTTGATGGAATTGAGGACGTCCTCCTTAGAAGAGAAGTCCGCCGAACGGGCCTCGTCCTTGAAATGTTCCTCCACGCGCGAAACAAGCCCCTCCTCATCCCCGCTCAGCCTCGGGAGGCTTATCCTGTATTCCCCGCCATCACCTATCTTCCACCCCAGCATCGAAATCAACCTCATCCCCGACCGAAAAATATCCCCCTGTTTTCAAATCCGTCTCGAGAAGGTAGCGGGCGGCCCCGGAATTTTTGTAAAGGAACTGGAAAGGACCGATGCGCGCCTTCTCAAGGATTCTTTTCTCCTTGCTTATGTAGATAGCATAGAACGGGAAGAATACGAATAAGGAATGGATTGGGTGGATGGCCTCCTCGTGGAAATCGAAAAGGATGCACACCGGCTTCGCGCGGAACATGAGGCCGCGGATTTGCGGGAGGATGGAGAACGCGGTGAGGGCTTCGGTTTTTGCGCCGTTGGTTTTGTTCCTCACAATCATTTGCCAAACCTGCGCTTGGTGTTTTCGTAGAACTTCAGCGCCTCAAGGAAATCGCCCTTTGTGAAATCGGGCCATAATTTCTTGGAGAAATACAATTCGCTGTATGCGGTCTGCCAGGGGAGGAGGCCGCTGAGGCGCTGCTCGCCGGATGTGCGGATCACGAGGTCGGGGTCCGGGATTCCTGCTGTGTAGAGGTGGGAGGAGATTGATTCCTCGTCTATTTCCTTTTTGCCGGATTTCAGCGCGGCGTTCACCGCGTCGACTATCTCTGAGCGCCCTCCGTACGCAAGCAGGAGGTTCAGCTGATATCCCTCCTTTTCGGACGTGAGCTTCTCGAGGTCGCGGAAGAGGCCCTGCACCTCTTTGGGGAACAGGTTGGTGCGGCCTAGGAAGCGCACGCGCAAATCATATTTCTCGCTCTCCCCCTTCCGCTTCACCGCTTCAATCAGATTGCGCTGGAAGAGGCTGAAGAGCTTCCTTATCTCGTCGGGATCGCGCTGGAAGTTCTCGGTGCTGAAGCCCCACATGGTGAGGATGGGGACGCCCTCATCCCTGCACCATTTCGCGGCGTCCGCTATCTTCTCTATGCCGATGCGGTACGCCTCCTCGCGGCTAATCCCGTGCTGTTCGCCCCATCTCCTGTTTGCGGTTGCCTAATTTCCGTCAGGGATGATGACGATGTGCCGGGGTTTGCTTTCATCCATACGATTACCACTTCTTCATGTGCAATACGAAGTCTATCAGCCTGTTCGAGTAGCCCCACTCGTTGTCGTACCAGGAGAACACCTTCACGAAATTGCCGGTGGCGCTTGTGAGCTGGGAATCCACTATGGAGGAATGGGGGTTGCCGATTATGTCGCAGGAGACTATCGGGTCCTCGGTGTACTGGAGGACGCCCTTCATCGGGCCGTGCGCCGCGGCCTTCAGCGCGGCGTTCACCTCATCCTTGGTGGTTTCCTTGTTCAGCTCAACGGAAAGGTCCACGAGGGAGCCGTCGGGAACGGGGACACGGAGTGCGATGCCGTCCATCCTCCCCTTCATCTCCGGAATCACCTCGCCGATTGCCTTTGCGGCTCCGGTGGTGGTCGGGATTATCGAGACGGCCGCGGCGCGTGCGCGCCTCCAGTCCTTGTGGCTTCCGTCAACGACGTTCTGGTCGTTGGTGTAGGCGTGCACCGTGGTCATGTACCCCCTCTTAACTCCGAATGAGTCCACGAGAACCTTCAGCACGGGGCCAAGGCAGTTGGTGGTGCAGGAGGCGAGCGAGAAGACCTTGGAATTCTTGTCCGCGTGCTCCATGTTAACGCCCGGGACGACGGAGGGGCAGCCCTTCGCGGGGGCGGAGATGAGGACGCGCTTTGCGCCCGCCTCCAGGTGCTTGGATGCCTCGGTTGCGTCCTTGAATATGCCGGTGGATTCTATCACGACGTCGACGTCGTGCGCCTTCCATGGGATTTTCGTCGGGTCTGTCTCCCTGGTCCATGGGATTTCGTATCCGTTTATTATGATGGATTTTTCCGTTGCCCTCACATCGCCCTGGAACGGCCCCATCACGGAGTCGTATTTGAAGAGGTGGGCATTGATGTGCTGGTCGCTGCGGTTGTTTATCTGCGCTATTTCAAGCTCCTTGCCGACAAGCCCGCGCTCGAAAGCCGCGCGGACGAACATCCTCCCTATCCTTCCAAATCCGGAAACTCCTACCTTCATCAAAAACACCCCAAATCAGGTGGGCGTATATTGTTTGGAAAATTTTAAGAACCAGCCGCAGGCTTTTTCCAGTCCGAGAGCAGGATCTCTGTTAGGGAGGGGGCGAGGAACTTTGTCTCTATGAGCATGAAGGAATAGCCGGGGCTCATTGCGCTCGTAAAAACCACTGCTGCAGGCATCGAGGTTATGTCGTCGCTAAGCGAACCGGGGGTGCAGGGGAACCTGAAGAGCGCGTAGCTCTTGCCGGAATCGGTGGTGGCGATGAGGTACCATCGGCCTGGGTCGGGATGGACGCTCTGTATGATGTCCGGGTCCATGAAGACATCCATCATCATGTCTTCGGCGAGGCCACCGGTCAGGGAGACGACGGCGCCGCGGATGAGCTCGATTGTCTGCGTGCGCCTCCTCTCTTCCTCCGGCTCGCGCACCGGGGCTTTCTCTTCCTTTGCCGGCGCAGGGGCCTGGCTGCCTGCCCCGGCCAGCCTCTTCTCCGCGGATGCTATGGCTGCCTGCACAATTGCCGGGGGTATCATCTCGAGGGTGTTTGAAAGCCCGTTGTGGGCGATGGATTTGCCCACGGGCTTGACTGTGATGGTGACGCTGCCCCCCGAGGGGAGCGGCATCTTCCTCCTTGCGTAGGATGTCTGTATTTCGGTGAGCATGACCTCCTCGTCCTTGAAGGAGAGGCGCTTCTCCATGGCGTCCTTGGCCTTGTGCCAGTCCTCGGCGTCAGTCACGAGGTATGTCCTGTTCCCGCTGGAGACCAGGACCGCGAGGTTGTTTCCGAAAACGCATTCCTGGGGCGCCGGAGTCTGCCGGCCGCCCAGGTCTGCCGCGTATCTCCTTATGAGCTCGAACGCCTCCTCAAGGACCTGGTCTGCTGTGGGGGGGACGGCCGCCCGCCTGGGCTGCAGCTCTTCGGCGAACGGGATTTGTGGAGGGACGGACGGGCGGCGGGCCGCCTTTTCGGGCGCGGAAGCCGCCTGCTGAGCGGGCTGCGGCGCCGGGAGCCTGGATGCGGCGGAAACCGCGGGCTTTTCCTCCGGGACTTCGAGTATCTGGCAGGAGTCGTCAAGCCTCTCGAGCGAAAAGACGCTAGCCCTGCCCTCGGAATCCGTGTACCTGACGGTCTTTTCCTGCTTGACCCTTATGTAATAGAGGGTCTGGCCCCGCTTGGTCCTCTTTTCCGCGTATTCGCTTGGAACGATGTAATTTATCGCCGCTGCGTTGCCATCCACCAGGTCTGACGGATGCCGCGGGCTAACAAGAAGCCTCGTGCCCTCCACGCCCGGGCGTGTGAGCATGACTTCCCATCCGCGGAAAACGAATTTTCTCTGCGGATTGCTGAATATCTCACGCAGCTCCTCCGTGTTGTCTGCAATCTTCCTCGCGTCCTCAAGGTCCCCGGCGGCTATCCCAAGGGTGTTGACCAGCCCGTTCTTCGCATCCTCCTTGGGCGGAGCCGGGGCCTCGGCCGCGGTTGCCGGCCCAGTTTCCTCCTTCCTGGGGGGGCGGAGGGACTTTCGCTCGAACATTGCCTGGAGGGGGTCTGCGGGCTTCTGGGCAGGGGCGGGAAGGTCTGCTTCAGGATAAGATGCTCCGGCCTGGCAGGCGGCGGGCTGGGGCGGCACTGTTTCCATGCACTTCTCCTGCATGGCACTCAGAAGCCCGTCTATGGCGGGGGAGGTTAGGTAGAGGTAGCGCATATCTCCCGGTTCCCCCGGAAGCGTGATGCTGCGGGGATTTGTCAGGCAGTTCATCAGCCTGTTCTCGAGGCCAAGGGAGCCCTCGACATAGCCAAGGACCTGTATGGGCGCGTTGGAAAGAAGGAACATCCTGAACAGCGGCGGGCCGCAGCGGAGCACCTGGAGCCTGAGCTGGACGGGCTTCTCGGAATCCGGGAGCCTGACCTCTGCCGAGAAAGGGTATGTGACGACGGAATCGAGAGAGACGCGTATTTCCCTGAGCCCGAAGCCTAGGGATTTCTGGATGCGGTCTATGGCAGGGGCGTCCGCCCTCTCGCCCTGGCGCCTGATGAGGGCCTTCGTGTCCCCCACGGCCGGCCCTCCGCGCGTGGCTATCTTTTCCAGGTCCTCCTGGGAGAGCCTGGAACGGTCCAGCTCGGCGACGGTCTCGTCCATGGTCTTCTGCCTGACGCGGACCCTGGAGGGGGCGCCTGCGAATGTTTCGGCTGCCACGTCCTTGGCCCTGTACCTCCCGGCTTCGGTGGGTGGCCTGAGCGGGGGGTGCGGGCTGGGGGCATCCCTCTTAGGGGTCACACTGTCATCTTGCATGGTTTCTCGCATATTAATGTGTTAATTTATGTTTAAATATCTATGCTTTTCCCATGAGACGCCTTCGCCGAAGCGGGAGGGATTTCTCAAACCTGCAATTTTTTGCAAAAATCCGCATCCGGAAAGAATGATTTTTGCATCCTAAAATTCGGGATGGGCCCGAAGGGAATCGAACCCCTGGTCTCTACCATGTCAGGGTAGCGTCTTACCATTCGACTACGGGCCCTTGCCTGCATATATAGCGCACGAATGAATATAAAAGAATTGCGGGTCTTCAGGGTAGGAAAACCTCCACGTCTACTTCTGAACCCTTACTGATTTTCATCTCGCCCATGAGGAACACCGGGGCGATTATCTCTATGACCGAGAGGCCGTGCTGGGAGCGCACCGGGAATATGACCGCGCCGTCTATCCCCCCGATTCTGCACCTGTAGGCCTCTATCGGGCCGAAGGAACGGCCTTTCTGCTGGAAGCCCTTTATATGGATGGGTTTTTGGGAGCGGAGATCCACCCTCTTCTCAACGAATTCCGGGAGCAGCTCGAGGTTGAGCGTGCCGGCGTAGGGGGTGAAGCCCAGCTTTCTCTCTATCTCCTTCCTGTAAGGGGGCAGGGACATGTAGAACCTTCCCTCGCGGAAGCCCTCCACCACCCTGCCCCTGAAAACCATCCGCTTGGGCTCTAGGAGGGACCTGAGCTCTGAATACTCCTGCCTCAGCAGGGATTCGCCTGCAGGAGTTATGCCTATGCTGGTTCCGGAACGATGGATCAGGCCTTCGGACTCCAGGTGGCGGAGCCTGACTGAGGCGTTCTGCTGGCTCATCCCCATCATGGAGCCGAGTTCCACGGTTGTGAGCCTGACCGGCATGCGGAGCGCGCCCTTTTTTGCGAGAAGCAGCAGGAGTTCGTCCATACCTATCCGGTTGGCGCCGGAAATGTTTTTAAAGAGAGAAGGAAAATGGAAGTGGTGATGGATTGTTCCAGTCAGTAGGCGACGCACTCGAGCACTTCTCAAGGGACCCGGTCGCATTCATGGTGCCGACCCTCCTCTACCCGATATTCCTCCTGATAACGCTGGGCGCCTTTTTGGGCGTGTTGTTCATAATATTCATGCTGCTGACCCTGGTGGGCGCAGGCGGGGAGATAACGCTGTACGCGCTTGGCGGCGTGGGGGCGGTGCTTTCGCTCCTTTACATCCTCCTCTCCGCAGGGTACAAGGGCGCGATGGTGGCGGAATACGATAACGCATCCGAAAAGGGCGGGGTCGGGCTGATGCATTTCATGAGGTATGCTCTGTCCAACTCCGGGGGCCTGTTCGTCATTTCCATAGTCAAGATGGCCATAATAGGCTTCGTGGTCATGCCTTTCCTGCTCCTGTATTATTTTGTCCTCATAGACCTCTGGGAGGGGTGGCTCTACATATTCGGAATGCTGGCGCTGTTCCTCGTTTTCATGATAGAGTTTCTCTTCTCGTTTTCGTTCACCGCTTATGTGGTAAGAAGGGTCTCGCCGCTAACGGCGATGATAATATCGTTCAATTTCATAAAGGAGAAGAACGTCAAGGCTTTCCTCGTGTATGGGTTCTACGGGCTGGTGGCGCTGAGCACCCTGGTGCCGATACTGAACATAATAACGTACCTGGTATTCTATCCGATAGCCTACACTTCGCTAATCCTTTTCTTCAAGGGAAGATAGCGCCTTGTCCGCGGAGACCGCGGCTATGGAGCCGTCTCCGGCGGCCGTGCTTATCTGGCGGAGAGGGGTGGAACGCACGTCCCCGGCCGCGTATACGAGCGGGAGGCTGGCCTCCATCCTTTCGTTGGTGATTATGTATCCGTTCTTGTCCATCTTCAGCTCTCCGCTCAGGAAATCTGTGCAGGGCTCCTGGCCCATGAAGAAGAACACGCCTTCCACCGGGATTTCCCTGCCCTTTCCGGTTTGGTTGTCCTTCACGGTTATGCTTTGGACGCGGCCTTTCCCGTTTATCGAGATTACCTCGGTGTTTAGGGCCTTTTCTATTTTGGGGATGTTCGCCTGCTCCACCATCGCCTTTTCCGCGCGGAACCTGTCCCTTCTGTGGATGAGGTGGACCCTGGAGGCGAATTTTGCGAGTGTCACGGCGCCGTCAAGGGCGGAATTCCCTCCCCCGACTATGGCGACGGCCTTGTCCTTGAAAAAGGGGGCGTCGCAGGTCGCGCAGTAGCTCACGCCCCTTCCGTGGAGCTCCTTCTCCCCGGGTATGCCGACCTTCTTCTCCTTGGCCCCGCTCGCGATTATCAATGCCTTGAATTTCACTTCGCCTTTGGAGGTCTTCGCTATCTTCTTCTTGAAATCGATGGAAAGGGCCTCGGTGTTTTCCATGATATTCGCGCCGAAGGCCGACGCGTGGTTGGCCATCCTTTTTCCAAGCGCGGGGCCCTGCACCGCCCGGTCCCCGGGCCAGTTCTCTATGTTTGATATCGTGAGGAGCTGGCCGCCGAGGCCGTCCCGGTCCACGAGGCAGGTCTTCCTCCTGCCCCTGGATGCGTATAGAGCTGCGGTTAAGCCTGCCGGGCCTCCGCCTATTATGAGTATTTCGCACTCTTCCATTTGGATCGCCTCAGAACGGGACGCGCCTGCCTGACGCGTCGCGCCTGTATCTGCCGAATTCTGTTATCTTTTTCACCAGTTCTTTTTTAATTACCGGGCCCTCGGTGCACATCCTTATGCCCAGGGGGTCGACGGAACACTGGCCGCACACGCCGATGCCGCATTTCATGTAGCGTTCTAAACTTATTTCGCAAGGAATCTTGAATTCGTCCGAGATTTCCACCACTTTCTTCATCATTATCTCTGGGCCGCAGGTGCAGATTTTGTCGACTTTGTTTTTTTGTAACGCCGACCCGAGCAGCTCGGTGGCGAAGCCTTTTTGGCCGGCAGAACCGTCGTCAGTTGAAACCATCACTTCCGCCCCGGCTTTCTTCATCCTATCAGTGAAGAAGAGGAATTCCTTGCTTCTTGCGCCCTGCAGATAGAAGACTTTTTTCCTCGCCTTGAGGGCCTCGTCCGCTAGGAAGGCGAGGGGGGCGCAGCCGCAGCCTCCGGAAACCAGGGCGAGGGTTTTTTCCTTTGCGAATGAGAAGGAGGTGCCGAAGGGCCCGCGGAAGCCGGCGATGTCTCCGGCCCTGAGCTTCATTGCAGCCTTGGAAAAGTCGCCAACCGAAGCGATGCTCACCGCAAAGCTTTTCCCGTCGCAGAAGGAGATGCTCATGGGCTTTTCCCCCACCCCCGGGATCCAGAGCATCACGAACTGCCCGGGCTTTGCCCTAAGAGGGTGGTTGAAGTAGATTGTCTTTACTGAAGGGTTCTCCTGGACGGCCTTGGAGATTTTCATCGTAACCATCGGGTCGTTCCTTTCACTCATGGGCAATACCCCTCATCTCCCCTATGGAGGAGAAGCCTTCCTTCTCCATGAACCGTTCTATTTCGCCGCATACCCCGGCAAAAACGCCCAAGCCGCGGTAGTAGATTCCTGAGCCGATTGCGACCGCGGATGCGCCGGCCATTATGAGCTCTATCGCGTCCGCGCCCGTGATCACGCCGCCGGTGCCGATTATGGGCAGCCTGGTTTCCTTGTAAAGGTCGTAGATGCATTTTACTGCGATGGGCTTTATTGCGGGGCCGGAGACGCCGCCGCATTTGTTGGAGAGCACCGGCTTTCTTGCATGGATGTCTATCTGCATCCCGGGGCCAATGGTGTTGATGGCGGTTATTCCGTCCGCGCCAGCGGATTTTACGGCTCGGGCGACTTCTATGATGTCGGGGGTGTTCGGGGACAGCTTCACGAATACCGGGATTTTGGTATTTCTTTTCGCCGAGCGGGTTGCCCATTCAGCGGCCGCGGGGTCGTGGGAGAACGGCTTCCCGAACTCGTGGGAAACGTTCGGGCAGGAGATGTTCAGTTCAATGAGGGCGGGATTCGCCTTGCTGATCTCCTTTGCGAGGGTTCCGAAATTCTCCGCCTTGAATTCTACAATCGAGGCGATTATGGGGACGCCTGCGTTTTTTACGGCGTATTCCAGTTCCGGAATGGAGTCCTTTGCGCCTGCGTTGGAAAGTCCCACGGCGTTCAACATTCCCTGCTCGTAAGTAAGTATGACGGGGTTGGGGTGTCCCTTCCTCGGTTCCAAAGAAATGGATTTTGAGGTTACGGCCCCTGCGCCTTTTTTTGCAATCAGGGAGAGGGAAGCGCCTGAGACGCCCATTATCCCGGAAGCGAGGATTGTGGGATTGGACAGCTTTGCCCCTGCGAGTTCGGTCTCCAGCATCAGAGATAATATACTGGAATTGTTTATATGGATTTGGGGAGGATGAAAAATTATAGAATAAAGGTAAAAAAGAAAAATTAAGGAAAGGGGAACTAATACTCCCCTTCGCCGCCCATTCCCGGCATACCGCCGGGGCCGCCCGGGGGCATGCCTCCCTTGCCGCCCTTCGAGGCGATTATGTCGTCTATCCTGAGGATGAGGCGGGCCGTCTCGGTCGCGGAGCTGATTGCCTGCTTCTTCACGCGCAGGGGCTCGAAGACCCCGAGCGCCTCCATGTTCTCTATCTTGCCCTGGAGCACCCCGACGCCGGAAACGGTCTCCTTGGCGCCCTTGTGCCTGTTGCGGAGGGCGACAATCGTGTCTATCGCGTCCATCCCCGCGTTCTCTGCGAGGGATTTCGGAATGGATTCCAAAGCCTCCGCGAACGCCTGTATCGCGAGCTGCTCCCTTCCGCCGATTTCGGTTGCGTATGCGTGCAAGGCGGAGGAAAGCGCCATCTCCGTGCTTCCGCCGCCGGTCACGTAGGAGCCGTCCTCTATTGTGGCGCCCACCGCGCCTATCGCGTCCTTGATTGCGCGCTCCACCTCGCTCACCACGTGGTCCGTTCCTCCGCGGAGGAATATGGAGACGGACTTGGCGTGTTTGCACTGCTTAACGAAGACCATGGCCTCTCCGGAGATTTTCTTCTCTTCCACGACTCCGGCCTCGCCGAGGTCGGATGCGGACATGTCCTCCAATGAGGAGGCAATCTTTGCCCCTGTGGCCCTTGCCAGTTTCTCCATGTCGCTCTTCTTCACCCTGCGGACTGCGACGATGCCCTCCTTGGAGAGGTAGTGTTGCGCGAGGTCGTCTATGCCCTTCTGGCAGAAGACCACGTTTGCGCCGGTGGATTTAACCTTGGACACCATCTCCTTCAGCATCTTCTCCTCCTGCTTGAGGAAGAGTTCCATCTGCTCGGGGGAGGTGATTTCTATCTTTGCGTCCGTTTCAGTCTTCTCTATCTCGAGGGCGGTGTCCAAAAGGATTATTTTCGCCGCCTTCACGAGCTTTGGCATCCCCGCGTGGACGATCTCCTTGTCCACCACGACGCCCTGGATGAGCTCACTGTCCATGACCTCGCCGCCGGCCTTCTTCTCTATCTTTATGAGGTCGCCGTCAACGACGTAGACGCCGTTCTTCTGGTCCGCGACCTGGTTTATTGCGGTGACGATGAGCTCGGAAATCTTCTTCTTCTCGGCCTCGGTGCCGATGCCCTTGGAACCCATCGCGACCAACGCGATTTTGTTGAGGACGTCCACGTCCTTGGGGGTGACCTCCCTGCCCAATCTCTTCAGGGTCTCCCCCGCCTTGTCCGCGGCCAGCTCGTAGCCTTTTATGACCGTGGTCGGGTGGACGTTCTGGTCAAGGAGGTCGCCCGCCTTCTTAAGGAGGTTTCCTGCGATGACCACGGAGGTGGTCGTCCCGTCGCCCACTTCCTTGTCCTGCGTCTTAGCAATCTCCACCATCAGCTTTGCAGCCGGGTGGTCCACGTTCATCTCCTCGAGTATGGT
>JAXDAS010000089.1:0-7187 GCA_034679605.1 Microcaldota archaeon | reverse complement strand
CACGCCCTCGGTAGGTCTGTCCGGGAACGGAGTCATCTCGCCGAACTTCACGGAGCAGAGCACCTTTGAGTCTCCGATCTGCGCGAGGGCCGAGCCCTCGGCGGTGGTGAGCACCCCTTTCTGGACGCTCACGTTCCTGTAGTCGTACTTCCCGCGCTCGTCCATCCTCCTGCCCTGTGCAAGCATGTTGGTGAGCATCTCCCTCTGCACTTCCTGCAGGACCATTTCACGCATTTCCTCTCCCATCAGAATCACATCCTGAATTCCTGCTTCTCCGAAACATCGTAGCTCTTCCTGAGCGCCTCCGCCTGCAATGCGTACACCTTCTCCGCGCCCGCGATGGCCGCGTCTATGTTGGCGCTGAGCTCCTCCGGGGTGAGCCTCCCGTCCATCTGCATGAGCACTATCTCCTTGCTCCTGTGCTTGAAAGCGATGGGCATGTCGGACTCGCCGAAGTTGTCCTCGTTTTTCCCGAGGTCAACGACCATCTGCCCGTCCGCCTTCCCCACAGCAACCCCGGAAATCATGTCCTTCATGGGCAGGCCCGCGTTCGCGAGTGCGACGGTCGCGGCCGCGATAGCGGCTATCCTCGTCCCGCCTTCGGCCTGCAATACGTCCACATAGATGTCCACCTGCGTCTTGGGGTATTCGCCCGTCATGACGACGGAGTCGAAGGCCTCCTTTATGACCTTGGAGATCTCCGTGCTCCTCCTGTTCGGGCCGCTCCTCCCGTGCTCCTCAAGCGAGGCAAAGGGGGACATCGTGTACCTGCATTTCATGAGCGCCTTGTAGGGGTTCGCGTCGTGCTTCGGGATGCATTCCCTGGGCCCGTACACCCCGCAGATGACCTTGTTCCCGCCCCATTCAACATAGGCGGAGCCGTCTGCCTCCTTCAACACCCCCGCCACGATCTTGAGGGGCCTGAGCTCGTCCTGAGCCCTTCCATCCAACCTTTTCCCGTCCTGGAAAAGGGCCGGTTTGTCTGCTGCTGGACTTCCTACCATTTCATTCACCTTTGTTATCTTCAAGATATTTCGCCACCACGTCCGTCAGGCCGGAGGTGTGCGCGTTGTCTATTATGAGCCTTATCGTCTTAAGCACTAGCGGCACGTTGCCGCGGGCGCCTATCCAGATGTAGCCGTTGTTGCCTACGAAAATGGAGCACTTGGTCTTCTCCCTTATCTGGTTGAGCATGCTGCTTTTTTTCCCGATTATGCGCGGGACCTTGGAGGGCGGGACGCTTATTATCTTTCCTGGGGGGAGCTTGTCCACCACGCCTATGTCCACGTTCCCGACCTCGTCAACGAAGCTTATCTTTCCGTAGATCATGCCGCCCATGTCCAGGTGGATTCTCACCTTCCTGGTCGGGACCATCCCGTTGTAGGGGAGGTTCAGGTCCGTGGAATAGCCGGCGCGCCTCTCCTCGGTCACTATCCCCACCACATTGTCCCCAACCTTCGGCCTGTAGGACATCTCCAGCGGGATGAACTTGTCCTCCCGCATCATCCCCATCACCTTTGCATAGGTCTTGCCGCCCATCGTGTAGGTGCCCGAGGCGTACACCTCGCGTTCCCACACCAGGTCCCCCGGGAGTATCATGTTTTCCATCCGTTCACCTTTCGACTATCTTGGTCTCTATCTGCCCCGCGGTCTGCTTGTTCAGCTTGTCGAAGACCTCACCCTGCATGCCCGCGGGAATCTCTATGACGACTATGAGGGAGCCATCCCCTAGCCACTGCTCCTTCTTTATGCCGTAGCTCTTGAGCGTCCCGTAGCACCTGTGAGCGTGCGCCGGCGGGACCTTCACCGCTATGTTTATCTTCTCGAACTTTATGGGTATTATAGGGAGCAGCAATTTCACTATGCCCGGGACCTGCTCGCGCGGGTCCTTGAAAGGCTCTATGTGCACGCGCACCTGCTCCAGAGCGTTCTCCAGCCTCTGGATGGGGATTGGCGCCTTCGTGCGCGCGTCTATCGCCTCCATGCAGATTATGCCGAGGATCTTCTTCCTTGTCTCCTCCAATTTCCTGCGCTTCTGCTCGGTGGTGAGCTGCACCTCGCCCTTTTCCAGCATGATTTTCAGTATCTCGTAGATGTCAGTGGTGCCGAACGCCTTCTTTATCGCCTCGGCCTTGTGCCTCTCGCCTTTTTTCGCGTCCTCGAATACTTCCTCGACCACGAGGATGTTCTTCAAATCCTTCTTGCTCCCCTCCAGGTACAGATAGGCGTTGTCCGGGTCGAGGAAAAGCTCGAAGTGCCGGCCCTCCCTGTCGTAGGATGCAATAATGGCTTTGTCTAATGATACCATAGAATTCCTCGAGAATTCAGTGGGAATATCTTGTCGGGACGTCTTTTTAAACATTTTGGGTGCAGAAATCGGTAATATGGCCGGAAAAAAAGTAGTCATAATAGTCGCGCAGGAAGGCTTCAGGGACGAGGAATTCGTGGCCCCGAGGGATTATTTCCAATCCAGCGGGATAAACGTGGCGGTGGCGAGCGTTCGCAAGGGCGCGTGCAGGGGCGTGATGGGCGCAACCGCGAATGCGACCCTTTCCCTCGCGGAGGTGAAGGCCGCGGATTTCGACGGGGTGGTTTTCGTGGGCGGGCCGGGAACCCCAAGCGTGAGGAGGGAGATTGAATCCATGCGGATTGCAAAGGAATTCGCGTCCTCCGGAAAGGCGGTCGCCGCGATCTGCTGGGCGGGCACCATCCTTGCGAAGGCCGGGGTGCTGGAAGGGAAGAACGCAACGGTCTGGAACGGGGACGATGCGGAATTCAGGATGACGACCGCGGAATACCTGGAGAGCATGGGGGCGCATTACACCGGGGAGCCGGTCACGGTGGACGGGAAACTCATCACCGCGGACGGCCCGCGAAGCGCTAATAAGTTTGCGGTTGAGATAGTTAAGGCATTGGGATGATTCATCTTCTGGCTGCCTGCAGGGCGGATATGGCCCTGGCGGACAGAAGGTGCAGTCTGAAGGTGAAGATTATGGGGATAACGGCTAGCCTTTCGAAAGGGATGGACCTCACGAGCGACGCCCTGAAAAGGGCGATGGAGTTCCAGAAGGTGAAATTCTTCGAGCTGTTCAAGTACTATATCGTCTCGTTCCTCGTAGGGGTTGCCGGGGCGATTGGCATGGCCGTGCCGCTCGCCATCCTGGCCTTCCTAATCATCTCATCCCTGGCAGTCGGATGGATTGCGTTGCTGGGCGCCGTCTTGCTCGGCATAATCGCCTTGGCGATAATGGTTGCCGCATCCGTCTTCTCCACCTCGGTGATCTTCTCATCCATAAGATACGTGATGACGGACAGAAAGGAGGCCTACCTGCAGGAAAGGGACAGGAAGCCGGCATTGGGCTACGTGCTGTTCTACGGGATTGTGATGGGCGCGGCATACCTGCTGTTCCTGGGCATACCGTTGCTACTGCTTTTCGGCTCCATTTTCGCGCCTTTGCTCAGCCAGGACGGCTCCGCGGCCGCGGGCGCCATGATAGGGGGCCTGTTCATCGGATACGTGCTCCTCTTCATCGGCATATTCCTGTTCATGCTGTTCCTGGTTGCCTTCAACATGTCCTTCATGTACGGAATCTATGAAATAGCGGCTGAGGGGCTCGCCCCGGTCGCGGCGCTGAAGCGCTCCTACGCACTGCTAAGGGCGAATTTATGGGAGACCATAGCGTTCCTAGTGATAATGGTCGGCATCGGCTATGCGGTAGGGCTGGCGGCGCAGGTGGTGATGCTCCCGTTGATTCTGATATCGATGGTGTTCTTCCCGTTCTTCATAATCGCGCTGCCAATGCTCGTATTGCTGAACCTTGCGATAGAGGCGCTGGTCGCGCCGATGTACGTGTTCTTCTGGCAGGGGATAAGGGCGCCGAAGGAATGATCAGAAGCCTTCCAGTCTTTTTATCCTATCCCCTATGGGCGGGTGGGTTGCGAACAGCCCGGTCAGCTTCTTCCCTATCGGGTCCGCGAAATAGAGGGGGGCCGTCGTCTCGCTTGCCGCCCTCACGGGCTGGTAGTTGTCCCTTATCTTGACCAGCGCGCTCTTCAGCCCGTCCGGGTAGCGGGTGAGCCTCACCGCGGTGGCGTCCGCCAGATACTCCCGCTGCCTGGATATTGCGAGCTTGACCAGCATCGCGATTATGGGCGTGAGTATTGCAAGAATCAGGCCCAGGACCACTAAAAGGCCGCCGCCCCCTCCCCTCCGGTTCCCTCCCCCTCCCCATATGAAGCTGCGCAGGGCGATTTCGCCGAGGAAGCCGATGAGCCCGACCATGACCACCGTGATGAGCATGTAGCGGATGTCGAAATTGCCTATGTGGGACATCTCGTGCGCAATCACCCCCTCCAGCTCCGCGCGGTTCATCTTTTCCGCCAGCCCGCGCGTAACAACTATCGCCGAATGCTGGGGGTCCCTTCCCGTGGCGAAGGCGTTCATCGCCTGGTCTTCAATCATATACAGTTTCGGAGCCGGGATTTGTGCGGCCAGCGCAAGCCCCTCCACAAGGTTATACAGATATGGGTTTTCCTCTTTTGCGACCGGCCTCGCCCCGCTCAGCGCAAGGAGCGCCTTGTCGCCCATGTAATAGGAGAACAGCGCGTAGAGCACCGCAATCACGGCGCCCATCACGAATCCCGCCCACCCGACGTCAAACACCATCGAGAATGCGGAGACTGCTACGAAAACAAGGAATGTGAGAAAAATAATAAGGAGAAGCGAGTTTCTCTTGTTTGCATCTATCGCATCGAAGAAACTCGCCATCAGTGCACCCTAGAACTGCACCTTGACGTTCTGCCTCTCGGCCTCCGCTACTTCGAAATACTGCTTTGTGGAATGGCCGAACAGACCGGCGACCAGGTTGTACGGGATGACCTGTATCGTCTGGTTGTATTCGAGGACGGAGTCATTGTACGCGGTCCTGGAGTATGCAATCTTGTTCTCCGTTCCAGCCAGTTCCTCCTGGAGCATCTTGAAGTTGTCCGAGGCCCTAAGCTGCGGGTAGTTCTCCGCCACAGCGAAGAGCGTCTTCAGAGTGCCCGCGAGCATGTTGTTCGCCTTGGCCTTCTCCTCCACGGTGCCTGCCTGCATCAGCGCGGTGCGCGCCTTCGTGACCTCCTCAAGGACGCCCTTCTCGTGCTTCATGTATCCCTTCACGCTCTCGACGAGGTTCGGAATCAGGTCCGCCCTCCTCTTCAACTGCACGTCTATCTGCGCCCAGGCGTTGTCCACGCGGTTCTTCAGCACCACGAGGCGGTTGAAAATCATCACCAAAGCGCCGAGCAGCACCAGAAGGATGCCTCCGGCGCAGACAACAAGCCCCAATCCCCCAAGTTCCAATACCTGAAGCATTATCATGCGCATAAATGGATACCAATTCTTTTTAATCCTTTAGAGAGAGTTTTTCGCATGGCAGAGCGCATCCTAATAATCTCGGGGAGCAAGAGCGACGAGGAGATAGTGAAGGGCATAACCTCCGTATTGGACGAGTTCGGGGTGGAGTGGAAATACGAGGTGGCCTCGGCGCACCGCACTCCGGAAAAAGTTGAAAAAATAGTCAAAAGCACGTTTGCTGATGTGATTATTGCGGTCGCTGGCTTGTCTGCCGCGCTTCCGGGAGTTTGCGCTTCACATACATTAATTCCGGTAATAGGGGTGCCGGTCTCTGCAAAACTTGGGGGAATGGACTCCCTGCTCAGCATAGCGCAGATGCCTCCGGGAATTCCCGTGGCCTGCGTGGGGATAGACAACGGCAAGAATGCGGCCCTGCTCGCATTGGAGATCATAGGAATAAAGGAGAAGGATGTGGAAAAGAAACTAATCAGGTATAGGGAAAAGATGAGAAAATAGAATAGAAATAAAAGAAAATGGAAAACTAAGGAAAGGCTCACTCGCGGTTTACCTCGAGCCTTACCCTTGTCGCGTTTGTCAGCTCGTCTATGGTGACATTCGCGGTCGTGCCCGCGGGCAGGCAATACGGGATATCCTCGCCTCCTTCGCACGCGTGGCTGCCGAGCGTGTACGGAAGCTCGTGCCTTATCCTGTTTATGTTGGCGAGCGACTCCGAGTCTATCCTGCATTCGTTGTCAACACCGCGCACTACGTAGGCCGCCTCCCTCGGCGCACCGCCGGGGTTCGCAACCTCGACATAGAGCACCTGCGGGTCCGCTATCTCCGTGACCTCGACCTCTGCGCCCGGAGCCTGTACATTCAGCCTCGCAACGTAGGTGCCGCCGCGGTTCTCGCATCCGGCATTCTCTATTGCCGTGCCCTCCGCACCCTCAAGCCTCACTCCAACCGGAAGATCAAGATGGCCAAGGCTTGTCCCGTGCGGGATGGTGAGGCCGTACATGTTTTCTATAAGGTCAACGCGCCTTCCGAGCACCACCGCGCTCTCGTCGTACGGCATCACGCCGTATGCGAACTTCGGGGTGAATGTTGAGACCTCCTCCAGGAGGGCCTGCACAACCGGCTCGCACACCGCGCCATCCCTTGTCGGGATTTCGCCGGTCTGGCTCATCGTGTAGCTGGTGTTCTGGACCGTGCCGTTGCCAGATTCCCTGCTGAAGTTCCCCTCCACGTTGGCCGGTGCGGTCATGCACCTGTCAAAGCCGCCCTGGAAGACGCCGTGGCGCTGGCTGTTGGAGTCGACATACGTGATGCATTCGTTCACCACGAACCTTGCGCCTCCGGGAAGCTCGAAAGTCGCCTGCTCCCCGTTCTCGAAGGTCTGGACCCTCGCGTTCACCTCGCCGGTGTCCGGGTCCCTGATGAACGAGGTTATGTTCTCCTCCGCGTCCACTATCGCCCCGTCCCAGCTGAACTCTCCGACCCTGAACACCTTGAAATGCAATGCGTTGTCCGCGACGGATGCCTTGTCCCCCGCAACCATGTCCTCCTCGTCAAGGGCGAGATCGTTCTCGCTTGTCGGGACATAGCCGCGGCCGCATACGCCGGAGGTGGCGGTGCCGTCCTGCGCTCCGTCCGGGATTGTGGGCACGTCCTCCTGGTAGTTGCCCTCGCCAGAGCCGCCGCATCCCGCGGCAAGAAGGGTAGTTCCAAGCACACTCGCGCCAAGGACGATCTTTGTCCTTGTCGAGGCAGTTGTGTACGCCCTCTGGACCTTCTCCATCATGCGCCTGTGCCAGCGCGGGGACTTCTGGGCTTCGCACCCGTTCGCCTC
>JAXDAS010000088.1:0-5663 GCA_034679605.1 Microcaldota archaeon | reverse complement strand
CCCATTCCTTCGCATACTCCAGCAGGGGGCCATCCACCCTCTCCGGGAGCCTTTTCTGCCTGCGGATGCGCTTCAGGTCCGCGTCGCACTGCCCCCTCAGCTGCCTCATCTTCTCAAGGTTTTCCGGGATCTTCCCCATTATCTCGGACATGAAATCCTGCGGGAAGCTCTTAACCTTCCTGAGTTCCTCCCAGATGGAGGAGCCAACGACGCCGACGCTCATTGTTACCTTCACCGGGCCCGCCTCCGTGTTGCAGACCAGGGGGTTGAATAGTCCGTGGATGAACCTTCCGTGCCTCTCTATCTCGGGGAGGGTCGTGACGCCCGGGCTGAGGAGGACGAATTCCTCGCCCCCGTACTTGCACGCGAAGCCTCCGGCCTCGGAGCGGAGCCTCGAGCCGATTATCCCCATTATCTCGTCCCCGACGCTGTGCCCGTAGGTGTCGTTGCATCTCTTGAAGTTGTCTATGTCCAGCAGGGAGACGGCGAAGCGCCTCTTCCTTATTATGCTTGCGATTGCCATCTTTAAGAGGATCTCCTTCATGAAGCGCTTGTTCCAGAGGTTGGTGAGCGGGTCTATGTTCATGATTTCCTCGTCGCGCTGGGTGTAGAGCTCCTGCCAGATGAGGCGGGCCATTCCAACCAGGTAATCAAGCTGGGCGTTGTCCTTGCTCCCGGACGGGTCCACCGAGCCCTCCACCGCGAGCATGTGGGTGACGTCCATGTAGCCCCGGGACATGTTGCCGAGCGGTATCCAGCAGCCGGAATTCCCGAAGGGGGTCGACACCCGCTCGCCATGGGTGGTGAAGTCGTTCGGGTCGGAATTGAACAGGGACATCTCCTCGCCCCTGAAAACGACGGTGTTGCCCGAGAGGATCTTGCCGAGGCGGGGGTCGGTGCGCATCAGGAACTCCCTCTGCCCGCTTCCTAGGGGGCCCCCCTCCCTTGCCATGAGGCGGAAGCCGTCCTCCTTGGCCTCCCAGAGCTCCACCTTGGACAGGTTGGGGTCGGTTGTGAGCATCTCCCTCATTATGAACCTCCGCCTGTTGTGCCTGTGCCCCACCAGGTGGAGGCTGCGCACAATCCTGCTCTGGGAACGGAAATAGGCGGTCTGGGGGTCCATCGAGCCGAATTCCCCCGCTGCCGGGGGCTGGGACTGCCGGTTCTCCCGGGCAACCGCGACAGGCGGGGCTGGAGGCTGGGATTTGGTATTCATATTAGTCAACCAATTATAACTACTAATTTATGCACCCCATTGCTTTTTATTTGTTTCTATGCTTCCATAGGGCTAAGGTGAAGCAAATGCTCGCTTTCGATGAGGACGAAGACTGGGAGGACGAGGACTTCGACGACGAGGAATGGGGAGAGGAAGAGGAAGGGGAAGAGGAAGGCTGAGCCTTCCGGCCGCATTTTCTTTTCAGCCCGCGGGGCGGGCCCTGGTTTTTCATTTTTTCGCCTGTTTTTTCATTTTCCGGAATGAAGAATAGTGTTAAAAATTTGCGGGGGCAATGTTCACTCAGGTGTTCTAATGGGAATCATGGATTACTTCCTGGGTGGCAAGAAGGAGGATAGGGGCCGGGAAACTGGGAGCGGAAAACCGGAAACCGGCGGGGGGGCGCCGATGGCGACCAGGCCGGTGGAGAGGCCCTTTGCGATTTCAACGAAGTTCAGCGCACTCAGGCTGAAGGCGGAAAGGAACGGGAAAATATTCCTGGAAGTGGGCGTGAAGAACATTTCCCCGACCAAGCAGTTGGTTTCGGTGGACCTCGGGCTGCCGAAGAACTCCAAGATAGGGTTCGACGTGAACTGCGGCCAGAGCCACATGGAAAAGAGGCTGGGGGAGATAATGCCAGGGGCGACCAATACATTTACGGTGCCCATCTATTCGTCCAGCCTGACCAAGGAGGGGAGCTATACGGTGGACATAAGCGCATACTCGCATTATCTGGATTACAAGAAAGTGCTCTCGCATATGAACAAGAAGGTGGCTCTGAGGGCGGTTTCGCAGATTCAATGAAGAAGGGCGGAAAGCGCCTCCTTTACATTTTCCATATAGCCCGGGGAGGTGAATGGCTCCCCGTGGCCCGGGAAGAATTTCTCTATTTTTAGTTTGGAGAGCCTCCCGTAGGATTTTAGAAGAAGGGAAGGGTCGCTCCCAGGGAGGGAGAGGTTCGGGAGCATCAAATCCGGGAATACCGTGTCCCCGGAGAAAAGGCATCTCTTTTCCTCCAGGTAAATGCAGATGGCTCCGGGGCAATGGCCCGGGGTGTGAAGGATTTGGAGCGTAAAATTTGGAAAGCGGAGGCGCTCCCCGTCATGGAGGGGGCGGATTTTCGCGTTCTTCGGCTCGGGGAGGCCCAGCTCCTTGCAGAAGGAGTGGCCGATTTCCATTTCATTGATTGCCTGTGGGCTGGCGCGGATTTCACAGTGGTGGGAAAGGATTCCGGTTATGTGGTCACAGTGCTCGTGGGTGAGGATTATGAGTCCGGGTTTGGGATAGAGGACGCCCTCGGGGGAATCTATGGCCACTTTCCCATCTATCAGGTATCCGGTTGAGAGCGGCCTCCGGGCCGGGCCCTTTCCAGGGAAAACCCTTATCATTCGAGCTTCCTCCTCAGTTCCTCCATCGCGTTGGCGACCTCCTTGCCCTTCTCGGTTAGGGAAACGGTCTTCTTCTTGCCCGCGCTCTGGATTGAGACTAGGCCCTTCTGCTGGAGGGCTTTCACTAGGTTGGTTATGTATACGTAGGTGGTGCCGGTCTCCTTGGCTATCTCGGAGAGGTAGGCCGGCCTGGACTTGAGGAGGAGGAAGACCTTTGCCGGCTTGTCGCGCAGAAGGAAGCCCATGTGTTGGATTGGCGGGCATTCAAATAAAAAGGTTTTTGGGAAAAGAAACTGCTAGATTTGGTGGGAAATCTGGATGTCAGGTTCTTTACAGGAAGCGAAAACTAGGCAGCTTGCGGTTTCTAGGGGGCCAGAGGCGAAAAAGGAGTGTGGGAGGTGCCCTTTCGCGAAAGAGTACGGCCTGATTGAGAAGCAGTTCGCCCTCGTGGACAGGCGGGGAAGGATGCATGTCCTCAGCGGATACGTCAGGGAGGGCGGCAACTGGCTGGACGGGATGGTAAGCATACTCAAGCAAAACGGGGCAGCGGCGGAGAGGGTTTACCTGCCGGGGTGCGGGTGGGGCATAAGCCCGGTGGTGCTGAAGGACGGCACCGTCATCGAGAACCCGCACGGGTATTTCGACAGGAACCTGCCGGTCGCAGCCGTCAACGGCGAGAAGACCGAGCTCAACTTTGCGAACATAAGGATACAGGACCAGGAGGTCGTGGTCAAAGACGAGGAGCCGAAATGCCCCTTCGGAAACGCCCTGGTGGACACAGAGGGCATCGTTTTCGGGAAGGGGGAATACGGGGAGCTGGACCCGGGTTCGGGGACGATAAGCTGGGGGAGGGTCAATCCGGCCGGGGGGGCTTTGCGCCCGCTTGTGGGGATGGCGCCTGCCTGCCTTCTGCCCGGGGCGGAGATGCCTCTGAACTATTTGCCCGCCCCACTGCAGAGCCTTGTAATCGGGGCGAGGGGCTATGATGCGGTTGCCTTCAGGAAAATGGATGCGCGGGAGGAGGTTTTCGCATACGTGCATGAGTTTGCGGCGCCGCAGGCTGCGGCCTATCTTTCCCCAACGCAGGAAATCCCTGCACATGCTTCGGAGGTTCACGCTGATACGGCAAGGGCGATTGCGGCTGCGCCTGTTGCGCCCGCTTACGTTCTTTCGGCCCATAGGATAAAGATTGGGGACATGGAACGCTGGCCGGAGAGAACAGAAGCCGTAGAAAACATGGCGAGGCCGGAAAGGCGGGAGGAAGCTAAATGCTGGGAGAAGGCCGCTATTGCTGATGCGGGGCGCGCTCCCATGGCTGAAGCGCCTTCGCAGGTGGAGAAATTAAGATTTTCATGTGGGGAAGGGGCGGCCTGGAAACACGAGTTTCCTAAGGAAAAGAGGAAAATGGAGAAAGGCGGTGGGGAAACCGGGAAGAAGATAGGGCGGAAGGATAGGCCGCAAAAGGATGTGTACGCGAAGGGGGCGGGGGTTGAGCATCCTGTGCTTGTGAAGGATGCGGCCGCGGCCCCCAGAAGCGGGAAGGGGGCAATTTTCATCAATTGGAAGTTTGAGATTCCTGAAATTCCCAGGCTGGTGAAGAGGGGAAAGGAAAGGGCGAAGGAAGGGCCTGCAGGGGAAACTGCGAAAGAGAATAATGCGCCCAAGGCTGCGCGGCGCGCTAGGAAGGGGGTCAGGAGGGCAATTCCTGAAAAGGCTGAACAAAAAGATGCAGGGGCGAGGCATCTGGGAAGGGAAAGGAAGGTGCACTCCGCCTTAAAGATGGGGGGGCCGGCCGTAAAGGCGAAACGGAGCAGGAGGCGTGAGAAGGCTGCGGAGTTGCGGCCGAAGAAAGCAAGGGAGAAGAAGGCGAGGGGGCGGGAAGTTGCGCGGACTGCGGGGAAAAGGAAGAAGCGCTGCGGTTATGCTGAGAGATGCCTGCTCATGGAGAAGGGAAGGAAGAGGAAGAGAAGGAACTGGCTTTCGGTAAGCAAGAGATAATCTATAAAAAGTGTTGTGCTGCTTTTATATTCTGCTTTCTGAGTCCTTCAAATGGGGGGAGATCAGAAAATCAAGGAAAAAATGAGAGGGGGTCCTCCCCCTCGCGTTTTGTCTTGGGCCTGTAGCTCAGCTTGGTCAGAGCGCCGGACTCTTAATCCGGGTGTCGGGGGTTCAAATCCCCTCAGGCCCGAATCTAATTTATCTTTTTTCCAATCTCCACTTCACGCCCTTGTCGCTGTCTTCCAAAACGACGCCGAGTTCGCCGAGGCGCTTCCTGATTTCGTCGGACATCCCGTAGTTCTTTTCCTTGCGGGCCTTTTCCCTCAAATCAATCAATAGCGATACCAATTTTTCTGTCATTTCCGGCATCTCAATCTCCTCCCTCTTCAGGCCTAAAATCCAGAGCATGTTCTCTAATTTCTCCCGGACTTCGGCCAACTGCTCAAGGTCCGGCTCCCCCTTCTCAAGATGGGAGAAAACGAGGGAGGCGAGGTTAAATAAATGCGCCACTGCGCCGGGGGTGTCGAAATCGTCGTCCAGGGCGGAATAGAAGCCGGTGAGCTCGGATTCGCAGTCCTTGCGGAAAACCTTGTTCGGGGCGGAGGGCTTTTCCCCTGCGAGGGCCTCGTCCAGTTTCTCCCATAAGAGGAATATGCGCTTGCAGGATTCCTCGGCGGAATGGATGGCGGATTCGCTGAAATCGACGGGGCTGCGGTAATGGCTGCGGAGGAAGAAGAGGCGCACGGAATTGGGGGGGTGCTTGGATAGGAGGTCCTTCAAAGTTATGAAATTCCCCAAAGATTTGCTCATCTTCTCCCCGTTTACGGTAAGGAAGCCTGTGTGCATCCAGAAGCGGACGAACTTGGAGCCGGTCGCCCCTTCCGCCTGCGCTATTTCGTTCTCGTGGTGCGGGAAGATGAGGTCGCGGGCCCCTCCATGGATATCCAGGGTCTTGCCCCCGGTGTATTTCATCCCCATCGCGGAGCACTCTATGTGCCAGCCCGGGCGGCCCACGCCCCAGGGGGACTGGAAGGTGAGGACGTCGTCGCCCCACATCCAAATGG
>JAXDAS010000087.1:0-6516 GCA_034679605.1 Microcaldota archaeon | reverse complement strand
TTGATGTGGGTGCTGTCCTTCTGCTCGGCCTTCACGGCGCCGAACTCGTTGTCGTTGGTGAGGTTGTAGATGGTGACGTTGCTGTTGAACAGCCTGAACCTGCAGTCTATCGAACCGGCGCTCAGGTCGCCGAGGCTTAGGTTGGCGGCTGAGTCTATTGCGAAGAACGAGCCTTCGGAGCATGCGAGGGGCATCCCTATCCCGAGCGGGATGTCGCCGAGGTCTATGGGGTTCTGGAAGATGGTGGCGCGGCTGCCGTTGAGTATCATCGTGCCCTCGTAAAGGGTGAGGTTCTCAACCAGTGCGTCCTGGAAATCGGTGAACCCTATCAGGAAGCCGCTGAGGCGGGAGTTCGCTGCGGATCCGCCACCTATAAGGAATACGAAATTAAGGTAGGAATCCTCTATCCGGTTGTCGCAGGCGCCCGCCTGCCCGATGGCGCTCGGGGGCACCATCACGCTCATTATCACTTCGGAATTGGAGACATCGTAGCAGGGGAGGGAAGAGAACACTACCTCCGAGTTCGTGACCGTGGAGTTGTACAGGCCGGTCTGGTAGAGTACGTTTGAACCGCTCACCCTGGAGTTCATGCCTACCCATGAGAAATTTGAGTTTTCTATGGAGGTTGTGGGCTCCATCCCCGTCTCCCCGTAGGATATCAGCGCCTGGTATGAGACGTTTATGTTGCTGAGCTCGAGGATGCCCGGGGTGTCGGAGCCTATGTTGAATGTGAAATTGCGGTTGTATTTGTCCGGGCAGTCGCAAACTATTATGTCCGCGTAGGAGCTACCGCCTAGCGGAAGGAGGGACAGGTCCATCCAGAGAGTGCCGTTCCATCCGGAGACGTACTCAACGTCCATTATCTCCACATAATCCAGAGTGATGTTTCCATTGAATGCATCTGTGACCGGGTCGGAGGTGAATGCGACGTAGAAATCCTCGGCCGGGGCCTCGCAGAGCATCCCGGGGGAGCCGTCAAGGATGAATGCGGTCGCGTTGTGGGTGATTAGGATTTGGGCGGTGTGCGGGCCGGGCGGCATCGGGCCGGTCGCGTTGGGCGGATCCACCCCTATGACCGCGGTCGGGCAATAGGCTATCCACTGGTCGTCGTCGAAGGCGAGCATTCCGCGGATGAGCGGGATGATGGATGCGGTCGGGCCTGGGTCCGCGGTCTCGTTCAGGAAGAATATGCCCGCATAGCTGCCGTCCGGGACCTCCCAGCCGGAAAGGTAGGCTTCTATCATCACGCCAGCGGTGTCGCTTATCGGCGGGCTTATGGGAGTGGAGTAGTAGAGCGCCATTCCGCTGTCCGAGGACGGGGAGTTGGAGCGGAGGTGCACCTGGCTGTTGAGATAATCATTATCAAGCTCCGCGAGGCCGGAGCCGTTCACAAGGCGCAGGTCCCAGTGCGGGTTCAGGGCCGCGGTGTCGAAATCATCCCTGAAGCTGGACTGGGGCAGCGGGCCAGTATAGTTTGTGAGGTCCACGTAGAGCTCTGTGACCTCGGCGGCATATTTGCCCGGCGCACCGTATGCCGGGCATGGGAGGTCGAAAAGGCTGAAGGTCGCGTTCGCGGATGAGCGGTTGGTTATGTTCACGCCCGCCAGGTCGGTGAGGTCCATCGGCGGGACGGTTATGGAGATGTTCCAGCTCTTGGTGGGGCCGTACATCGTCCTTATGGAGTCCCCGCTCCTGCACATATACCTTATCCCGTGTATCCTGGTGTTCTCATACACCCAGTATTCGGGTGGGATTTCCTCGCCGGTGATGTCCGCTATCATGGAGATCGGCCCGTACGGGACGGCAAATGTGTATATGACGGGCTCGTCGTAATGGTACATGCGCGGGTTCTTCATCATTAGGAAGGATATCGGCCCGATTGAGAGGTTTATCAGTCCGGGGTTGTTCACCAGCTCCAGGGTGGAGTCGGCGCTGCGGATGGAAAGGTATTCGTTGAAGAGGAGGGGGTCCACGGAAAGCTCCTGGCAGGAGTCCAGGGTGCCGGGGAAGAACTGCGTGCTCCCTCCGGTGGGCCAGTGCATCGCAAGGTTGGATACGTTGGAGCCCATGTGCTCTATTGGGCAGGCGGTGAATGTGATGTTCCTTATAACGCCGGCCTCGGGGGTGAGCGAATTGTTGCCTACGACCGTGTATTTGGTGAGCGTCAGGTCGAAGGATTGGTTCCCCGCGGAATCGAAGGTGAGGTTCTGCGCGGTGCTGTTGTCCGCGAACCTGGTGAGCTCGATTGGAACGGGCGGGACGATTGCGCATCCGAGGAACAGGCCGAGGATGAGGGCCATGAGGATTATCCTTTCTGACAAGAGCCCATCTGAGGGCTTGGAACGGCTTCCGTGCATGGGGGAACAAGCATCTCAATGTTTATAAACATTTCAACGAACGCGTAGGAGCTGTGGGACGGCGTCCAGAAACTCATCCTGGAACAGGTGCTCCCCGTTTAGGAAATAATAGAAGAGCAGGATGTAGCCCCATAGCATCGCATATGCGATGAGAATTTTGAACGCGAGCTTTCCGTTCCTTGGGGTGGGAAAGGCGGCCACGAAGAGGGAGAGGGAGAAGGCCAGGAGCAGGCTGAGCACGCCTATCAGCGACATGGTGGGGGCGATGTGCGAATAGGAGAATACGAGAGCGGCGTTCAGGAGGAATATCGCGGCGGCGAAAAGGGCGGCGGCCCTCCCCCCGAACTGCGTCGCGAATGTCTTCAGCCCCACCTTCCGGTCCTCGCCCATGTCCATCACGGTGCTTATCGCGTGGAAGGCGGAGAGGTTCAGGCAGAGGAGGAGGAACCTCCAGTCCAGGAAATCTATCCTGCCGGAGAGGGTGTAGGCGAGGCCGAATGCGATGAGGCCGTAGCCGGTGGCGGCGAGGGAGTCCAGCACCGGCCTTTCCTTGAGGCGGAATGGAGGCACCGAGTATGCGTAGGCGAGGCAGAGGCCGGCTGCCGCGAAAATTATGTGGAAATGGTTCTGGGTGGAAAGGGCGGTCAACAGCATTATCGCCATCGAGGCGTAGCACCAGTTCCTGAGCCACGGGATGTCGGATTCGGAAATGCGGGCGCCCCACACCGGGGCGGCCTTGCGCGGGTTCCTCCGGTCGTATTCGATGTCGTGGATGTCGTTGAGCCCGTATATCACCAAGGAAAGGGGAAAGGAGATGAGGAAGAGCTCGAGCCACTGGAAGGGCCCGGTCTGGAGGCCCGCTGCCCAAAGGCCCGCCTTGTATGCCGCGAAGGGCCCTATCCAGAAGAGGGGGCGGCTTATCCAGAACGCCTTCCTGAGCTTTTGGAGAAAGTCCATTGGATTGGATGGGGAACCAATGATTATAACCCTTGCACAAGAAGCATACGCATGAGAGGAATGCTGTTTTTCCTGTTGCTCGGAGGATTGCTTCTTTTTGCAGGCTGCACGTCGCAGCCAGGGGCTACGCAGTATGCATGCCCGGATGGAACGATGGTGGGCAATCCTGCCAACTGCCCTGCGGGCGGAACGCCTCCGGAAACCGCACCTACTGCTCCAACCGCAACTCCTGCGGAACAAACGCCCCCGCAAGGGGCAGCGCCTCCCGGGGTAGAGCAGCCACAGGTTATTCCGGAAGAGGAACCCGAGCCCGCGGGATGCAACTATTTAACGGAGGAGTGCCCGGAATACTCGCTGGATGAGAAGGCAGTGACAAATGGCTTGGAAGTAACCCTTTCCGGGCCGGAGGAGGACAGGCACTGCTATACCGACCTCAGGTACGCGGACATGGATGTCTGGGATTTCGGCTATTATTATATGCTCTCGGTGGATGTAAGGAACGGCGGCCGGGAAAGCCAATACGTCTCGCATGCGAATTTCATCCTTGTGGACAGCCTCGGGGCCGAGTATAGGGCGGACGATTATGTGAACGGCGAGAACTGCGAGGACGCAAGGGAATTCGAGGCCGTGGACATCGCTCCCGGTTCCTCCGAAAGGGGGGAGCTGTGGTTTGAGCGCGGCGACCAGAGGGAGCTGCCGGACGGGGAAAAGAAGGTCGTGTTCGACCCGGACGGAGTAATAGACGGGGATGAATTGGTGTTCCTGATTCCTTGATTTGCATCAATGGAAATTACATGGTTTGGGGTTTCATTTCACTTATTGCAAACGCGTAGCGTAAGGAGTACGGGTAAAGAGTGGTAAGGAGGAGTGGAGGGGGGTCAGAATGACACCTAAAAATGGGGGGGACGCCTCCCCCGCGTTTTTGGTCGCCTTGGCCGGGATTCGAACCCGGGTCACCGGCTCGACAGGCCGGAATGCTGGACCACTACACTACCAAGGCAGTTAGCTCTCTAACCAGAGAAATAAACTAAGGGAAGAAAGGAATAAAAAGGGGCGCTAAGTCTCCTTCTCCGGCTCCGCGTCCTCCGTGTGCTTTTTCCTTTTCTTCCTTCTCTTTCCCCAGAAGAACAGGAAGAACAGGATGAGCGCAAGGATGAGAAGGACAATCCAGTAGTACTTTGCCACGAAGCCGGAGACATCCTGCAACAGGCCGGGTTGCTCCGCGCCCTCCACGGCCTCCCCGCCTTCCTCAACCTCCTCGGCCTCCTTGGGGATGCACTCGCCCTCCCTGCACTCGTATCCGGAGGGGCAGCTGCTGTCGTTCAGGCATCCGGGGGCCGGGATCAGGACGCATGCGCCGTAGGTGCACCTGAAGCCGGAGGGGCAGTCGGAATCCGAGGAGCAGCGCTCCTCCTCGGGCGGCTGCTCTTCCCTCACGCATTCGTGGTTCCTGCATTCGTAGCCCTGGGCGCAGCCGGAATCGCCGCAGCAGGCATAATCGACCCAGAGGTGATTGGAGTAGGTCCCGCATTCGCCCGCCGGGACTAGGGTACAGTTCCCGGCCACGCATCTTTCGTTGTAGGCGCAGTCTCCGTCAACCGTGCATTGCGGGGCCGGGGCCAGAACAGTGAAGGAGTCCCTCGCGCCCTGGAAGCCGGACTTGGTTGCGGTTATGGAGTAGGTTCCGGCAGAGGCCGGGGTGAAGAAGACCCTTCCCCAGGTGTCGGTGTATCCGTCGAATACGATTGAAGTTCCGAGCCGTATCACCACATTGGCTATGGGCATGGTCCCGCCGCCCTCCCTCTGCACGACTATGAGCATTTCCTCGCCCTGGAAAACCTCCTCGGGGGCGGTTATGAAGAGCTGGGGCTCCTCCCCGCCACCATCGCTGGGCGGGACGGGGGCGGAGGAGACATTCAAAACCTGCGTCTGGTTGGAAGCGGTGTAGTTTTCGGTCTCGGAGGAGTTGCAGGTGAAGTTGTAGGCGCCTGCGGCGAATGTTCCGGAGAATCCGACGTTCTGCCCGGTGCCCATCAAATCTGTTTCGTTCCAGAGCTCAAGTGTTATCTGCGGGGTGGTGGAGTTGCAGGAGATGTTGACCTCTTCGCCTGCGGTTGCGGCCCAGCCGGGGACCGCATCGAAGGTTATGAGGGCCGAGGGGTCGGCCTTGCCGACCACATATGAGGGTATTGTTTCGCTTGCGGCGGTGTAGTTCTCGTTGCCAGAGGTGTTGCACACGAGCTCGTAGGAGCCCGCGGCGAACATGGTGAGGTACTCGAGGTAGGATGTTCCGGGGCCAGCCACCGCGGTTCCGTTCCGGTATATTGTGATTTCCACCTGGGGATTGTCAACCGCGCCCGAGACATTGGTCTCGATGCCGTATATAATCGGAGTGCCCGGGATTGCCTGGAAGGTAATGGCTGTTGTAGCAGGGCTTATTGTGTATGAGGAGCTGGTCGAGGCGTTGGTATAGTTCCCGGTTGCGGTCACGTTGCAGGTGTAGTCCCAGGTGCCGCCCGGGAGCAATGTTGGGACGCCGTTTTCCGCATCCGCGTTGCTGCCGTTCCTCCAGAGGTGCAGTTCACCGTCCAGGTTCGTGCAGGAGCAGGACGCGTTTATTGGCGTGCCGTAGGTCTGGGGGGAGGCCGGCGGGTCGAACGTGAGCGTGCATGTGCTTATCTGCTGGCCGAGGCTGTAGCCGGAGAAGCCGGAGACGTTGAAGGTGGCTATGTCCCCGTTGCATGCCTTGGTGGTCGGGTAATGGAGCCCGCTTGTGAGTATGGTGGCGAGGCTGGTGGGGAAGCCCGGCGCCCTGAGCACCCCGAGGGACGCGCAGTTGGAATTGTTTATGGTTATGTTGGCCGAGGCGTTCGCCTGCACCGCGGATGCGGAGGCGTCGTTCAGCGATACCCAGTCCGGCATGATGATGATTGTGGCCGGCTGCATGAGGTCGAGCCGCGTGATGGCGATTGAGAAGTAATTCACGATGCCCACCGTCTCGTTGTAGGCGAGGGTGAGGTTGATGAAGTTGTTCGGGCTGGCCGCGGTTGCCTGCTGGTAGAGGTAGCGGCTCTGGTTGATGATTATCGTGTCTGTGAAGTTGTTGCCTGTTGAAAGGCTGCTTATCCATGCGCCGTAGCTGGAGCTGTTGCGGATTGTAGTGCCGATGAACTTGTTGTCATAGCACCATTCCCGGATATAA
>JAXDAS010000086.1:0-4414 GCA_034679605.1 Microcaldota archaeon | reverse complement strand
AGCCGCGGTCCGCAAGAGGGTGAAGAACCTGGAGGAATCGGGGATAATCCAGCACTTCACCGTGCGCGTGGACCCGTCCATTCTCGGCTACAATTCCGTAGCGATAGTTGGAATAGACACGGATCCCGGTTTTCTCCCCGAAATCTATGAGGCTCTCCGGGGGATGAGGAACGTCAAATACGTTTCATTGTCCTCCGGGGACCACATGCTCATGTTCGAGGCCTGGTGCAGGACCCAGAAAGAATTAAGCAAGCTCATCTCCCACATAAGGAAGACGCGGGGCGTCACGAAGGTGTGCCCCGCAATCCTATTGAAGAACCAGTGACCTAAGTTTGGAATAAATACCTTTTCTTCCATCTATTCCGCAGGCCTTTCCCATGGAAATAATCCAGACCAGCAACCTTACGAAGAAGTTCAACTCCCTCGCCGCGGTGGATTCCGTCTCCTTCAGCGTATCCGAGGGGGAGATATTCGCCCTCCTCGGCCCCAACGGAGCCGGCAAAACAACTCTCATCTCCATGCTCGTGACCATGAAAAAGCCCACCTCCGGCTCCGCATCCGTAAACAGTTTCGACATCTCCCGAAAGCCCGATGACGTGCGCAAGAGCATAGGGATAGTCTTCCAGGACCAGTCCCTGGACGAGGAGCTCACCGCCTACGAAAATTTGGAGCTCCACGCCGCCATGTACGGTGTTCAAAAGAAGGATCGGGAATCCCGCATAAAAGAAGTAATAAATATGGTAGAGCTCACCGACCGCCTCCACTCAATAGTCAAAACCTTTTCAGGAGGAATGCGCCGCCGCCTGGAAATAGCCCGCGGCCTTTTGCATTATCCAAAAATCCTTTTCCTGGACGAGCCCACAATAGGCCTCGACCCCCAGACGCGCAGCCACATCTGGCAATACGTTAAAAAACTGAAGAAGGAGCACGGCATCACCGTAGTACTTACCACCCATTACATGGACGAGGCGGATTCTCTCTGCGACCGCGTCGCAATCATAGACCGCGGAAAGATAATCGCGGAGGGCACCCCTTCCTCGCTCAAGGATTCCCTCGGGGGCGACACCATCACGATGGAGACCGAAAGGGCCGCCGCCCTCTGCTCCCTCCTTAAGGATTTCGGCTGCAGGGGCGAGCCAACCCCCCACAACGGCAAGCTCACGCTCATGATAGACAACGGGGAGAAGAAAATCCCGAAGATAATGGCGCTCGCGGAAAAGAACGGCATACCCGTCTCCTCCGTGAGCCTCCACAAGCCGACTTTGGACGACGTGTTCCTCCACTACACCGGAAAGACGATAAGGGAGGAGGAGGCGACCGCAAAGGACTCCATCAGGATAAGGAGAAAGGCATGGGGGCGGGGAAGATGAACCGCGAACTGACCGCCATCTATTTCATGTGGAAGAGGGAGCTCATCCGCTTCTACCGCTCCAAGAGCAGGATAATCGGCAGCCTGGGCATGCCCTTCTTCCTCCTCGCGGTTGTCGGCGCAAGCCTCAACGGCGTCTTCCAGCTTCCCGGAGGCGGCACCAACTATCTCCAGTTCATGACGCCGGGCATCCTTGCCATGGTCCTTCTCTTCGGCTCAGTCTTCTCAGGAGTAATAGTGATAATGGACAGGCAATTCGGATTCCTGAAGGAAACCCTGGTGGCTCCGGTAAGCCGCACCTCTCTCGTTATAGGAAAATCGCTCGGAGGCGCCACCACATCCGTAATCCAGGGCCTCCTGATGCTCCTCATAGCCCTGCTCATAGGCGTCCAGCTCGACCTATCGTCCATGCTTGCGGTAATCCTCCTGATGGCCCTCATCTCCACCGCCTTTGTAGCATTGGGCATAGCCCTCGCCTGCACGATGGAGGACATGCATGGCTTCCAGCTCATCTCCAATTTCCTGATAATGCCGATGTTCTTCCTTTCCGGTGCGATGTTCCCCCTCTCCACGGCCCCCGAGATAGTCCGCACAATCTCCTACATCGACCCGCTCACTTACGCAGTGGAAGCCCTCCGCTTCTTTTTAGTAGGGCAGGCGTCCATCCCGCTCCCGCTCAGCCTCGGCATCCTCTCCGCCTTCCTGATTGCCTGCACCCTTGCCGCGACTTATCTATTCAACAGGATAGAAAGCTGAGCCCTGCGTTACTCTTTAAAACCTCCTCTCCGTTACCTCCCCCGGTGGTTTTTTGGCAAAGGATGAAGGAAAAATCCTGTCCGTCAAATTCGACAAGGGCGCCCTTGAGAAGAAGGTCGTCATGAGGGAGAAGGCGATGGAAAGGAAGCTCGGAGGGATAGGCGCGAGCCTCGAGGAAAGGCTTTCCAGCATAGACATGGAAGCCCTGGAGAAGGACATAAAGCAGAGGCCCATGCTCTACCTCGCGGTCGCTTTCACCGCGGGAATCGCAATCGGCGCCATGATAGGGGGCGGAAGGAGGAGGGATTGAAATGATTGAAGTGTTCAAGGACCTCATGCTCGGCATGGTGCAGGCCTACATAAACGACATAGTCGACACCACTTCCGAAAAGATAAACGCGAAGGTGGACCTCATAATCGCGAAAATGGCGGTGATGATGAAGGAGGTCCTTCCCGCCATAATCTACAGCTCGCTCTTCTTCGGGGTCGGGATGATAATTCTGGTCCTGGGGTTCAGCGCCTACCTCGATACGATGACCGGCGTGCAGGGCGCGGGCTACATGATCGGCGGCGTGGTGCTGGTGTTCCTGGGGCTCTATTACAAGTCCCAGTTGGACAAGTCGCTTGCGAAGCTCCCGCAGCCAAAGTGATTTTTTTCATTATTTTTTATTTTAGAAAAGCAAAAAGGTGATATGCATGGCAAAGAAAGGGTATACTGCGAACATAGAGGAATTGACGGAAAAGAACACCGACTTCAGGCACGTTCTTTATACAGGAAAGCACAGCCAACTGGTTTTGATGTGCCTCCGCCCAGGCGAGGAAATAGGGATGGAGGTGCACGGCCACCTCGACCAGTTCTTCCGCTTCGAGGCGGGTGAGGGCATGGTCCACATAGACGGAGTAAACCACAAGGTGAAGGACGGCGATTGCGCCATAGTTCCCGCCGGCGCCCAGCACAACGTGGTGAACACCGGCAAAACCGAGCTGAAGCTCTACACTATCTATTCCCCGCCCGAGCACATAGACAAAACTATCCGCCACACAAAGAAAGATGCGGAAGAAATGCCCGAGGAATACGACGGCAAGCCCACTGAGTAGGAATTCACGTGCGTAAGGAGCACGTTCAAAGCATTCCAAAGTGAAGTGGAGGGAGGGTCAGAAAAATAGAAAGAAATGGGGAGGGGCGCTCCCCTCCGCGTTTCTTCTTGCAGGGGACGAGATTCGAACTCGCGTAGGCACTAAGCCACTAGACCCTCAATCTAGCGCGTTTGGCCGCTCCGCCACCCCTGCTCTCCTTTTTATCATCGTGAACCCCGGACAAAGCCTCGGTTCACTCTGCCTTTGGGTTGCCTCTTTTGTCTTCGCGCCCATATATCGGGCTTGAAGCCAAATCACGCCGCAGCATTCGCTCGGCGCAAAAAGGAGTCCAAAAGGCAACAACCACATAAGTCTCGTGGTCGCATCCTATTCTAGGTTGAAAACTCTTTATAAAGATGATGCCTTTACATCCATGAACTCCCGCAGCAGGGAAGTTGCATAGCTCCCCGAAGGCAAAGAGAACCTGAACCTATTCTCCGCAAATGAGAAATCCACATAAGGCGCCATCAGAGTCCTATACGCCCCCTTCGAACTTATCTCAGGAATAGACTTAATCTTGAAATCCCGCGGCGAAATCCCATGCCTGTCAAGGATCTCCTGCTCCCGCGCATTCGGCTTTGTCTCATACCCCACTATCCTCCCGCAAAGCCACGCATCCCCCTTTTCCTCAATCACGGGGAATCCGCCCCTCTCCGCGCAGAAATACTCCCCCTCTTCCGGCGCCATCTCCCCCCCCTTCACGCGCTCCGAGACCATCTCATTGAACAAATACGACTGGAACGCGTGCACAAACATCAGCAGAGTGGGCCGCGGCAATTGCCTGAACGCCCCGATAAAATCATTCGGGGATTTCGCCAGCCATGTTAGCATCGTCCTCTCCGGCCTCAAGTGCTTCGGAAATTCCGAAAGCGCCCGCGCAAAATCCATGTGCTCGGACAATGCCTTCCTCGCCTCAACGCTCTTCTCGTTTAATTCCCCCGCAGTAGCGCAGAGGAATTCCATCGCCGCCTCCTCAAACTGCCTCGCGACCATCATCTCCCCGATTATGTGGGTGTTATGCCTCGTGCTCCCGAACCTCTGCGGCCCAAAATAGTTCGGAAACCTTCCCCCTAGCTCCAGATGAATTGCATTTATTCTCTCTTCCGCCTCTGCATTTTCTCCACGCCACCCAATCGTAAACCTGTTCCCAAG
>JAXDAS010000085.1:0-5130 GCA_034679605.1 Microcaldota archaeon | reverse complement strand
AAGGCGGTAATCCCCCTTTTCGCCCTCCAGCGTAATCATATGATTGATTATTGCATGCAACTTGTTAAAAAATATGCGCGTATGCGATGAAATAAGAAAAGAAAAATAAAAGGAATTATTTCTTGGTTACCTTCTCCTCCCTAAGAATCGCCTTCGCGATCCAGAAGACCACGAGCGCGATTATGAGGAAGTTGATGAGCGCCGCGAGGAACGGGCCCCATCCGATCACTATCGGACCGAGCGAGAACGTCGCAGTTGCCCAATCGCCTCCGGGGATGAAGAACGTCACCACAGGCATTATGATGTTGTTCACCAGCGACTTCACCAAATCGGTTATCGCCGCGCCCATTATGAAGGCAATAGCGAGCCCGATCACCTTGTATTCCGTAAGGAATTCCTTGAATTCATGCACAAATCCCATATTTTCACCTTGGATATGCAAGCACCGTCTCCGTTATCTCCCCTTCCCGGGGCCCGGAATGCGGCACCAGCATGTCGAACATCAAATCTCCCAGCCAGAATTTAAACCCTTCGAAAAGCCCTACTCCTTCATATCTTACCCTTCCGCTCTGCAATGCCTCCACGGGCGCAATCTCCCCGTAATAGACCCCGTACATGGTATCTATGTCCGTATACACATTCATCGTCGGGTCCGGCCGCAATCCCTCCGAAGCATCCGTGACCGCCCCGTTCTCAAAAGCAACATTGTATTCGCCCATTCCCTCCACATGCAAATTCATCCTTTCGTTCCCCATGAAATAGGAAATCCCAGGGGCCCCTATTATCTCCTCCGAAACATCCCCCACCGCGAGCGGCGGCTTTTCCGTGGAGGTCCTGTTCGGGGCAATCGGGGTTTCGCATTTCGGCGCCTGCCTTATTCCCGAAACGCTGAACTGCGGGTCCATCCCCTCAGTTCCCTTATATACGCACACCCAGCACCCGGTCCAGTAGCTGTAGACGCAGTGCATCTGGGCCGTTTCATCGCTCTTGCAATTTGCTTCGCACGCCTCCTTTGTCGCGTATTCGTCCGCCTCAGGGTCGCACTGCTTGGGCCCGCAAGTGCAGCAGTAAGGGCAGCAGGAAGAAGATGCGCCGCACCCGTTCGGGTTCGCTACCGGGTCGCATCCCTCGCCCTTCCCCTGCTCCACTATTCCATTGCCGCAGCAGCACCTGTCCGGGCATTTCTTCCCCTTGCACACGTCCCTGAACACCTCATCTATATTGGCCTGGGTGGGGCCCCGCGTGGTGTCGCTCATTATCCCCCCGTCCCCGTCCTCCAATCCCATCATGTGCCCGGCCTCATGGGCAAAATCGCTATACCTCCCGCCCGAAGTGTCCCCCGGGATGGGGTTGCTCATCTGGTCCGACCACCATCCCCGCAGCCCGTCCCTGCTGGTCACCCCCGGAGGATACATATATCCGTAATATGTGCTTCCATTCGTCGCTTTCGGCGGGTTGGTCGCAAAAGAGGTCACCTCTATGCAATGGGAGTTCTGCGGCAAAGGGGTGCAGCTATTAACCTTCTGCGTATTCACCGTAACGTGGAAATCGCACTTGCACTCCCCGACCTTGAACGGCTGCCCGCCCGCGTTGTTCCATATGCCCTCTATTTCGCTCTTCGCATTTGCGATATACCCGTCATCCGCGCCCATGAACGCAATATTTAGCGTAATCGTGACCGTGCAGGTCTCCGCGTTGACGTCGCAGGAGGTCGCCTGCGCGAAAAGGTTTGAAAAAAGGAAAAGCATCCCCGCAAAAGTCCAAATGGCCCTCATGCATTCCGCACGCATGCAATAATTATTAACCTTCCTTTCAGCTCCCGGAGGAATAGATGTCGGAGAGCTTCCTCATCTCCCTCACCCAGGCATTCGCGGCCTCAAGTATCGAGACCGCCTCCACGAAGAAGCTGCCCGCGTACGCCTCGCTCTCCCTTATCCTCTTCATGTCCTTCTCGTAGGCGGAGTTTATGAGCGCCCTTATCGAAATATCATTCGCCTTCATCTCCCTCGCCTCCTTCCTGCCCATCCTCGGGGCCGAGCATGCCACCCTCATGCTCGCGGCCATCTTTTCGTAAATCTCCCTGAACTCCACCATCGCCTCCGGTGACATGTACTCGCCCCTGCTGGCCCGGTCCATGAGCAGGTGCGCAAGGTCCTCGCCCTTGTCCCCGACCTGCTCGACTATGTTCGACATCCTCACCAGCAAAATGGTCCTCCTCGCCTCCTCGTCCGTGAGCTTCCTCAGGCCCACCTCCCTGGTGGAGGCCTCCATCCTCCTGTTCAGGAAATCCACCAGCGCCTTCAGCTTCCTCGCCCTGTTCAGGGATGCGCCCTTCTTTCCAATCATGCTCCCCGCCGACTCCTCAAAAAGGGAAAGCGTGACCCCCGTGGCGTTCTGCAGCTCCTTCTCTATCTCCTGCAGTGCCTTTGCGTTGGATTCGGGGAGCCTGTCCTCCAGGTGTTTCGCCTTGAATATTATCTCCTCCTCTTCACCGGGCACCATGCGCTCCACCACTTTCTTGAAGGGGCCGATGAGCGCAAGGAACACTGCCGCGCACACAAGGTTGAATACCAGGTGCGCGTTCGCCACCTGGTTGGCCGCGGTGCCGCCCTGCGACGCGATGAGGTCCGTGAACGGCCCAAGGAACGGGAGGAACATCAGCACCCCGCCCAGGTTGAAGAGGAAGTGGGCCGCAGCCGCCCTCTTCGCGTAAAGGTCCATCCCCATCGAAATGAAAAGGGACATCGCGGTCGTGCCTATGTTCGCCCCGAGTATTATCGGTATCCCCTGCCCGAGCGTTATCAGCCCCCCTCCCGCGAGCAGGACCACGATGCCCGTGGTGACCGAGCTGGACTGGAACACCGCAGTCAGCACGATCCCGACCAATATCGCGACAAGCAGGCTGTCCAGGCCCGCGAAGAACTGCATTATACCCCCGTCCTGGCTTATCGCCCCTATCGCGTCCGAAACGAGCGAGAGGCTGAAGAACACGAGCCCGAAATAGAATATCGGCTTCCCCAGGAATTTGTATTTCCCCCCAATCCCGTTCAGCAAAAATCCGAGGAATATGAACACCGGCGCGAACCACATCACGTTGAAAGCCACCAGCTGTGAGGTGATGGTGGTGCCCACGTTCGCCCCGAAAATCACCCCGAGGCTCTGCGCGAACGGGATTGTGCCCGCGTTCACCAGCCCCACGGTTATGACCGTTGTCGCGGTGCTCGACTGCACGATGCCGGTCACCAATGCGCCCAGCGCCGCCCCGCCCACCGGATTTTTTGTCATCCTCCCGAGCAGGGCGCGGAACTTCTCCCCCGCCACCCTCTGCATCTCGTCGCTGAACTGCTCTATGCCGTAGCGGAAGAGTATTAGGCCGGGTATTATGGCGAACCAGACTTCCCAGGAAACCATCCCTCATTTCATTCCCCCATCTTTTTTATACCTTAGCGAGGCCCGGGGCGCGGGTTAGGTATTAAATAACTACCCTGCACACACTCCCCAGTGATATCATGTCTGTAGTGGAATATGGGGAGTATAAGGGGAATAGGCTGATCATCCTGAAAAGGACCGAGGACGACAAGTACCCGTTCAGCTTCGGGAAGGGGAAGGCGCGCCTCATAGTGGAGAACTTCGAGGCCATAAAGAAGTTCGCCGAGGAAGAGGAAGAGATATGATGGTCAGGGCGAGCCACATCCTCGTTTCCAACGAGCGCGACGCGCTCCGCATAATAGATGAGATAAAGAAGGGCAAGGATTTCGCGGAAATGGCTAAAAGATATTCCTCCTGCCCGAGCGGAAAAAGCGGCGGGGATTTGGGCTTTTTCGGAAAGGGCCAGATGGTGAAGGAGTTCGAGGACGCGGCTTTCTCCCTGAAGGACGGGGAGCTCTCCAGGCCCTTGAAGACGCAGTTTGGCTACCACATCATCAAGGTCACCGCCCGCAAGTGAAAGATATATATACCTCAAATAAGCATGCATAGAAGTTGATCCGTATGTCAAGCAAGAACTATCTATTCACATCAGAATCCGTGACCGAGGGGCATCCGGACAAGATGTGCGACCAGGTTTCGGACGCAATCCTTGATGAGCTTTTGAAGCAGGACAAGAAATCCCGCGTCGCGGTGGAGACCGCGGTGACAGCGGGGCTACTCGTGGTCATGGGCGAGATAACCACCTCCGGCTACGTGGAGTTCCAGAAGGTTGTGCGGGAGGTCATCCGGGACATAGGCTACACAAAGCCCGAATACCTTTTCGATTACCGCACCTGCGGGGTGCTCGCCTCAATAAACGAGCAGTCCCCGGACATCGCCCAGGGCGTCAACGCTTCCGGGGAGCACGAGCAGGGCGCGGGGGACCAGGGGATAATGTTTGGATATGCGAACAGGGAGACCCCGGAGCTGATGCCGCTCCCCATAATGCTTTCCCACAAGCTGGCGAGAAAGCTCGCGGAGGTGCGCAAGAACGGCACCCTTCCCTACCTGCGCCCGGATGGGAAAAGCCAGGTCACCATAGAGTATAAGGACCACAGGCCCTCCCGCGCCCATACCATCGTGATTGCGGCCCAGCACGACGAGAACGTCACCCTTGACAAGATAAGGGAGGACGTGATAGAGCACGTGGTGAAGCCCGTATGCGGCGGCTATTTCGACGCGAACACGATAGTGCACGTTAACGGCACCGGGAAGTTCGTGATTGGCGGGCCGACTTCGGACACCGGGGTGACCGGCCGCAAAATAATAGTGGACACATACGGGGGAAGGGGCCACCACGGGGGCGGCTGCTTCTCGGGGAAGGACCCCTCCAAGGTTGACCGCTCGGGCGCGTACACCGCCCGCTGGGTCGCGAAGAACGTGGTCGCCGCCGGGCTCGCGGACATCTGCGAAGTTCAAATCTCATATGTTATTGGGGTGGCGAAGCCCCTTTCCGTTTTCGTGGACACGCGGGGCACCTCCAAAATCCCCGTGGAAAAAATAGAGGAGCTCATAAAGGAGCACATCTCCTTCAAGCCCGCGGACATGATCAAGAACCTGGATTTGCTCCGCCCGATTTACAGGAAGAGCGCGGCTTATGGGCACTTCGGAAGAACCGAGCCGGAGTTCACCTGGGAGAAAACCGACCTCGCGGAGAAGCTC